>CAJWAE010000102.1 GCA_913020075.1 uncultured Flavobacteriaceae bacterium | reverse complement strand
ACCTGCTCACGGAGATCATGATTGATGGTGACGTTGTTGGGATGGTGCGTAAGGTGAAAAATATGGTTCCTGAATATATTAGTCAGAATTCAGAATTTGCAAAACTTGATAAATGAAGAAGTTAACATTTAGTCCACCATGGGTAGACGAAAACGTAAAACAAGAGGTGATATCCGTTTTAGACTCTGGATGGATTACAACTGGACCTAAAACAATTGAGTTAGAGAATAGTATATCCAAGTATCTAGGAACAACTACTGCAGTGAGTTGTAATTCATGGTCTAGTGGGGCACAAATAGTGCTTAGTTACTTAGGAATAGGCCCTGGTGATGAAGTGATTATTCCTAACTATACCTACTCTGCGACGGCTTTAGCCGTTTTTCACGTAGGCGCAACTCCGGTAATTATGGATGTTGACGAGAATTATCAATTAGATTTAAACTCATTAGCAAAAAAGGTAACAGCTAACACAAAGGCTATTATACCCGTAGACATAGGCGGTTTACCTGTGGATATAGACGCTTTGAATACAGTTTTAAACTCGCTTAAAGGTGGTTTTATTCCTAGCAACAGTGTTCAAGCGATGATCGGTCGTATCGCTGTTATTAGTGACGCTGCTCATTCCTTTGGAGCAAGTGTTAAGGGTAAAAAAGTTGGTACGCTAGCGGATTTTACTGTTTTCTCCTTACATGCAGTAAAGAATTTAACTAGTGCTGAAGGAGGAATTATCACTTTTAATTTAAAGATGGAATCTCAGGCTGTTGAGAGAAGTCTCAAGTTACTGCGGCTAAATGGTCAGTCCAAAGATGCTTTGTCCAAAACAGAGACTCCCGGGAATTGGGAATATGATATCATTTGTAAAGGATACAAAATGAACATGCCTGACATTTGTGCGGCAATTGCTTTAGGCCAATTGAAATCATATGGTTTTATGCTTGAAGAAAGACAACGAGTTTTGACACAGTACATAAACCAGTTTGAAAACCAAGACTTCTTTACATGGTTACCGCATTTATTAGAAGGTGAACGAGTCTCGTCAAATCACCTCATGATGATTCGGCTAAATACCACGTTAACCCCTTTTAGAAATGACATTATTAATTATTGTGCAGCCAATGGAGTTCCAACTAACGTCCATTTCAAACCTCTTAGTTTAATGTCGGCTTTCAAAAAAGATTTTGAAAATCATCGTTGCCCAAACTCAATTGATTTATTTAAAAGTGAAATTAGCTTACCTATTTATCCTCAACTTTTAAATGAAGATGTAGATTTTATTTGTAGTACCTTATTCAGAGCTATACATGCGTTTAATAATTAATTTTTGCGATTTTGCGCTAGCGTTTATCGGATTGATTACTTGTTTTCCTTTAATACTGATCTTAGTTATTTTAATACTAATTGAAGATTTCGGGAGTCCTGTTTTTGTTCAGGCGCGTGTGGGGAAGGATAATAAAATCTTTAATATCTACAAGTTGCGTAGTATGCGTTTAAATCAATCTGGACTTCTTCTCTCGACCGCGAATGATCCAAGAATAACTACTATTGGTAAATTCATTCGGAAATATAAACTAGATGAAACCCCTCAGCTAATTAATGTTCTTCTCGGCCAAATGTCTTTTGTTGGACCAAGACCAGAAGTTGAAAAATATGTTTCATTGTATACTACTGATCAAAAAAAGGTGCTTTCTGTAAAGCCTGGAATTACAGACTATGCTTCTATTATTTTTAGAAATGAAAATTATCTTTTAGAGCTTTCGTCAGATCCCGAATTAACATATATAAATACAATTGTGCCGCGCAAGATTAGACTTAACATGCTCTGGGTCAACAATTACAGCATCTTTACTTACTTTCATTGTATATTTAAAACACTTCAATTGCTACTATTCAAGTGATTTTGGAATCTGTTATTTTTCTTTTTGCTTTTTTATGCATCATCCTCGGCTTACTCTGGGGACGGTTTAAGGCTATGCATGTCTTTGGGATTGTGATTTTAGCCCTCGTCACAACAGGTTTTATGGGTGTCAAGCACCTTTATGCGAGCGC
>CAJWAE010000101.1 GCA_913020075.1 uncultured Flavobacteriaceae bacterium | reverse complement strand
CCCCTAATCAAGTATTGTTTGGGATTAACCCACCGATTGCACTAGCTAGTTGAATATGCGTATTAATTTTATGACTGAAGATTTAGTTAATGTTGAATACGTGGTTAGGAAGTTTCTAACAATTTTCAGCATGTTCGTTGCTTTTCAATAGTCACACTGTAATCCCCCCATTAATAACATTAGGGACCTTTGTGCAAAGGTCTCACAATATAAGATATTTTTCTTGGTAGTTTGATTCAAATTTAGCCACTGTAGCTAATCCAGATGGTTAATTCCACGATGACGTTAGCTTGTAATAACCCAGTTTTCTATAAGCAATCCATCCACTCGCTCAAACTCACGAAGATTATTGCTTACTAAAGTCAGCCCTTCACTTCTTGCATGACCTGCAATATGCAGATCATTTACACCAATAATTGTTCCCTTTTGCTCCAGGTCGGCTCTTATGGAACCATAATGAGTGGCTGATTTTTTGCCATACTCCAGCACATCCAAGCGAGAAACAAAGTCTTCTATTTGGTGTAAGTTATGCTCTGTTCGTTCGCTTTTTTCAGCCCCGTGTAGAAGCTCTGCCAGAGTAATAGAGCTGATGCACATTTGCCCTACATGCTGATTAAATAGATCCAAAACTTCAATGGGTCTTTGTTTAATGACGTAAATAACAATATTGGTATCAAGCAGATACCTCAACATTAAAATTCCTCCCTTTCGGATTGATGCTGACTCGCACGTTTGCACATAAAATCATCGGTCACTTTTTCTTTGGACATAAAAAAACTGTCCCATGTTTTTTCTACGGGGGAAAGAACCCTATCATTACCTATTACCCTCACAGTGACATGCCTGACATCATCTGAAAAACGCGTACCCGTAGGCAACCTTACCGCTTGGGTTCTATTATTTAAAAAGACTGATCCTATGGACATAAAACCTCCAAAAAATGCTATATATATAAAGTATATAGCATTTGAATCTCAACGCCAATTTAAATCTTCTCCCAGGCGATTTCATTATGGGGGTCAATGCATAATGCGTGTAAAAAGTAGGCACACGATCATCAAGGTGAATCCGTCTAGTTTATTTTCAACAGCCACTGCCACTAATACGTTTAAACACTTCATTTGCTGAAATAATCGTTAAATCGAGCTTTTTTGGTTACATTGTGAAGCACAAATTCAGAGGCAATTCTCAATTGTATAGCAAAGGCAGATGTATTAAAGGAATTAACATGGCCGACAAATATAATTGATACGTGTAACGTTACAGGGTATGATGCATACTATTATTTAATTGTTAACTGTGAGAAGCTTTTTCCAAATATGATAATTTACTATTAACTTCCTATGAGCACTTATTTTGGCAATTAAAAGCTTTGTACACAAAGGGTTAAAGAAACTTTATTACGACGATGTGAAATCTGGAGTCAATAGTGATCATGTTGTAAAATTAATAGACATAATGGATTTAATGTCCTCTTCGCACCATCCAGTCGATTGGAAGGCGATTTACGGGGATAAATTTTCTGCAAAAAAAGGTTCTGGTGAAGGAGTTTATAGCATAGAAGTTAACGGTAACTGGAGAGTTACTTTTCAAATTAAAAGTGACGGTGCTATATTTTTGGATTATCACGGGAAACAAATAAAATCTCGCTGACCAGATGTACGTATTTAATAGGAAAACCTAATGGTAACTAAAAGAAAACCGACTCACCCTGGACTATTTTTCAAACGAAACATTCTAGATGAACGTAATATTTCCATTACTTCGGCTGCTAAAAGCTTAGGAATTTCTCGGAAAGCCTTAAGCGAGTTTGTTAATGGTAGAGCAATGTGTTCACATGCCATGGCAAGACGGTTATCTGAATATACTGGAACAGGGGTTTCAGTATGGATTATGATGCAAGCAAATCTTGATACTTGGAAAGCAGAAAATATAGTCATGGAAACCAAGATAACTATGCTTCAAGCCTAAGAAGCGTTAGACAGCCTTGAAGACTGCTAATTTAATAGGCATCAAATTAACCGCTCAATGGCGTTTTTTTGTCTGTAATTTGTGAACCCGTCTACACCTATTTAACACGCCAAAAATGGACTCCGCTACATTGTCCTTAATGGAGCTAGCAAAACCATTTCTCATTTAAATACCTTAAAAACCCTCAATTGAGAATTATACAATATGGACCGTAATGATATTTCTACTGAATTTTTAGACTCAATTTTAGAGAACTATAATAATTGGGTATTAGATCCACGTGAAGGGTCAAGAGCAGACTTAAGCAATACTAATTTACAAAGTGTTGACTTTAGTAAAGCTAATTTAAAGGATGCTATAATACGAAATGTTGATTTGAGTTTTTCAATACTTGAGTACGCTAAGCTGACTAACGTAGACCTAGAAGGTTCCCCTGTGTGTCAACCTGAACCCATACACTAGTTGTCTGGGATAATGTATATT
>CAJWAE010000100.1 GCA_913020075.1 uncultured Flavobacteriaceae bacterium | reverse complement strand
ATGATCCAGTTCCTCTTCCAGGAATTTTAGTGCCAGTTCTTCCTCTAGGAAAATAGTCGTCTCTATTCCAATCTAATAAGGAATAATAAAAGAAAAGTTTAATGTCTTGTTTACGACATTCTTCAGCCAATAGTTTTAGAACATCTTTGCCATAGGGTGTTGCATCTACAATATCGTAATCGGTAGCTTTGGAATCAAACATAGAAAACCCATCATGATGACGACTTGTAATTGTTATGTATTTCATTCCTGCTTCCTTAGCCATTGTTACCCATGCTTGAGCATCAAAATCTATGGGATTAAAAAAAGTTGGAAGTTTTTTATATTCATCAATAGCAATATTCTGATTATTCATAACCCATTCTCCATCCCCTAAAAGACTATATACTCCCCAGTGAACGAAAAGTCCAAATTTTGCCTGCTGAAACCACTCACGTGCATCAAGGTTTTCTTTACTAGGAACATATTCCTGTGCAGATAAACAGATTGAAAATAAAATAGTCAAAAATAAGATTACTGCTCCATTTGGTTTTTTTATTACTTTCATGATAATTATATTAAAAAATTAATGATACAGGATAATTATAAATTCTAAAATTAGTTTTTTCAAATAAATTGAAAACATTTAAGAAAATTTCAATCTCTCTTTATTGAACTACTTTTTAATCCCTTAAACTCAGAGAGCAATGAAGAAGTCTTAAAAAAAAGTCTGATTATCTGGTTCAATAAAAAAATCTAAAATTAGAAGGTTTTTCTTAATGAACCCTCATAACTTTATGGTTGTGTAAACTCAACCATAACTCGATAAGTTCCCCAACCTGCATAAAGATTCACATCTGAACCTGATGCTTCAAAAGCCATAGAAAGAGCCTCAAGACTTTCTATACTTTCAGAAATAGGAACATCTACCCTTGTAACATCTAAAGATTCGTTGTAGGAATAAGAGCCCCAAACATGTGTAGCCTTATTTATAATAACGGTCATTTTCTCTAGATTTGGAATAGCATAAATAGTGTACGAACCTGCGTCTAAAATCTTACCACCAAATTGCATAGGTACATAAAGGGTAAGCTCAGTTGCTTCGTTTGCACCTACCCGCCATAACTTTCCATCAGGAACTAGCTTAGTTATGTCACGCCCATTTAGTTGAGGGCGGCTATATAAAACACGTATTAATTTATTGGTTTCACTGTTACTTGTGGGAAATTCAATCATGTCTAAAGGGCTTTTATCTATTCCCTTGTAATTTTGTGCTTGGAGCAAGTTCAAAGAAACTGAACACAGCAATAGTAGAATAATTAAATTTTTCATAAAATTGTTTTTAAAAATTATTAAACTAATATAACAAAGATGTTGGTAAAAATAATATCATAATTAATAATTAAATGAAAAAATAGCTTGAACAGGATGATGATCCGAAGCCCAGCCTCCAGAAGTTGTTTTTAGCCAAATATGAGTTGATTCTAGTGTTTTCAGCCCTTTTTGAAAAATATAATCAATTCTATCTTCTCCATTTGAAAGTTTATCAAAACCTGTAAAAGTCCCATAATTGTTAGCATTAGCTGGTGTCTTTTGCATAACATCTTTATAAGCATTTTGAAAAATTTTTATGGGGGCTGTATCAGGAGTTAGATTAAAATCACCAGTAATTACTACAGGAGAATTATTCATGTTTAACATTTTAACCTTTTGGTTTATAAGTTTAGCCGATTGAATTCTAGCCAGCTCCCCAATGTGATCAAAATGAGTATTGAACACCCAGAATTTCTGTCCTGTTTCCTTATGCTCAAATTGAGCGTACGTACAAATTCTTTCTAATGCAGCGTCCCAACCAACAGAAATAACTGTCGGCGTTTCAGAAAGCCAAAAAGTATCTGTTTGTAAAAGACTTAAACTATTAGAATTATATAAAATTGGACTATACTCTCCTTTTGTTTTTCCGTCTTCTCTCCCAACTCCCACAAAGGAAAATTCTGTTAGTGAAACATCTAGGAAAACCAATTGAGGATCTAACACTTCTTGCATACCAATAATGTCTGGTCTTATTTCTTTAATATAATTAGCTACTCTTTCTTTTCTATATTTCCATTGATTTTCTCCATCATTTGGATTATCATATCTAATATTATAGGATATAACTGTAAGTTCATTTTTTAAGGAAAAATTCATAATCAAAAAAGAGGGAAACATATAACTGTAACAAAAAAGGGAAACTGAAAAAAAAGAGAATAGGTTAATCATGTTAGATTTTTAAAAATATAAGATAGTAATATTTAAGATTTATATGTAATCAAACAGCTCTTAGGTTTTTTTGTAATTTTACTGGTAAGTAAAAACTAATGAAATACACTTTATATCAAATAATTTTTGTCTGCTTTCTGTTTTTTCTTTGCTCTAGCTGTAATAAAGAAGTCAATAAATTTGAAAATGAGTTAATAACTCCAGATGTTATTCTAGGTCCACCCCTTCCATTAATCAAAATACAAACGAGAAATCAGAATATAGTAGATGAACCTAAAATTCCTGGAAGTCTTCAGATTTTTCAAGAAGAGTTGTTAATCGAAGAACATTTAATTGGAATTGAAATTAGGGGTTCTAGCTCTCAAATGTTTGATAAGAAATCTTACGGTTTTGAAACTTGGGATGAAA
>CAJWAE010000099.1 GCA_913020075.1 uncultured Flavobacteriaceae bacterium | reverse complement strand
AAGCAAGATGACTCTGAAAAGACATTTAAAGTGCCTGGAGGATTGGTAATCCCGTCTATTGGCGTTGCCTCCATTGTTTGGTTACTTACAAGTTTAAGTAAATGGGAAATATTATCAATGATTATATTTATTGCTATAATAAGTATAATCTATTTGGCTATGAAATGGATGCAAAATAGAAAAAACAAGCCTTGAGAACATAGAACAACAGCAGCTAACAATAGGTGATGACAGCATATCTATCCTTCGTCGAGAGACGCTGCATACCATCATTCGTTGTGCTTCATTATGACAAACCTCTAACCAATGATAAAATTCTTCAGAAAAATTCGACAAAACTTGCTTATGGAAAATAAAACTGGAAAGTATTTTAAATATGCAATTGGCGAAATCCTACTTGTGGTTATTGGTATTCTTTTTGCACTTCAAATTAATCAATGGAATGAAAACCGAAAGGAAAATAATGCGCTAAAAACATTAACTGAAAATCTAAATAATGAATTCCAGAAGAATTTGAAAGAACTTGAGATTGACTTATCACGCGTTAAAAATGCAATTACTTCGAGTAATACTTTATTATCATATACAGGTTTAAAAAATGTTGCGGTGGATAACATAATAATTGATAGCTTAATTTATCATTCTATCTCAAATCCTACTTGGAATCCAAGTTCTTATGTCTTAAATGACATCAAAAATTCTGGTAAATTATCAACTTTGAAAAATGAAAACCTTAAACTTCTTTTATATGATTGGGATAGACTTTATGAAGATATCCTAGAATGGCATGCTAGCTCGACTACTAATACAAACCGACTAATTTATTTTGTAGGTGAAAAAGGATCTTTAGTTAATGTTGACTATTTTAATGAAAAAAATGAGAAAGGCACAAAGTTCGACATTGAAAATATAAACTTATTAAAAGAAATACGTTTTGAAAATGAACTAGAAAACAGTTTATATTCTTTAATAGAATTGGAAAAAAGGTATAATAAAGCAAGTGTTTTATTAAATGAAATCATAGAGCTTTCGAATAGTAATGATATTACAAAATAAAATAACGAAAGGCTAACACCGTGTATAATTAATTGCAAGGTCACTACCGACTTACGAACATTCCTGCGGAATATTCTATCTGTGATTTATTTGCTAAATTAGTTGCTTAATCATGCAACTAAACATATACAAGAACGTTGCAAGTAATTAGAACGAAAACACAACATGTTGTGTGTCATTCCCCACATCACAAAAACTTTATTAAATTCTCAAGTGAACATCAAAAAAGAATTTTAAATGTATAGCTAAAAATATTGAACACAGATTAACAAGACCGTCAACACCACAAACAAATGGCATGGTCGAAAGAGTAAATGGAATCTTTAAAAACAATACTATCCTAAGTGTTAAATATCCAAATAAAACTGAAATCGAAAACGATATGTTAAATTCCCTTTGCTTATATAACCTTCACAGAAGACATGGCTCCACAAGAAAAAAACTCAGTGTAACAACGCCAATAAAGGCTATGTAAAAATGGTATATAATCGAATCAAAACTTTATAAAACAAAACTCTCTTTTAAATACACAACACGCCTTAGAAAAAAATGTGAGCAGCAATTGCAAAAAATAAAGCTATGCTTATTAAATTTCTCAACTTTGAATTATCTAATAATTTAAAACAAAAAGATTAAATATACATATGCCTTTTTATTTAAAAATTAGGTATTTATACTCTATAAGATGTTAAAAAAAAACACGAAATTTAACATCTAATAATTTAAAATAATTTAAAATGAAAAGAATTTTATTAATTACAGCCTTATTTAGTTTTGTGTTTGCTAATGCACAATATTGTCTGTTTTTAGATTTTAAAGCAGAGCAGCCTGAAATGGTAGCCTCTTCTCTAAAAGGTATGATGGAAACTGAATGGGGGAAAAACATCCAAGGAACAAAGTCTTTATTTGCTTACCTACCTAATGGAACAAATGAATCTACTCACTCTCTTCAAATTTGTTTTCCAAATGAAGCTGCTTTTGAGAACTTCTATGCATCTTGGAATCAGTCTCCTGACGCACAATTGTTTTTTGAAAAAATGGGTAAATTTTCAAAACAAATATCTGAATCTTTAAACACACCAATATGGTACAATGGAAAAGATTGGGCTAATGATAATGTGTTTATGATTTATCAAATGGAAGTATCAAATCCTGGGTTATATCTTAAGGAATTTAAAACCTTCTCTGTGAAAATAGCTGAAAACTTGGGTTATGAAGACAATTCCTTTGGCATCGGTTTTCCTATCTTGGGGAAAAATAGTGATTTCACACATTTTGCTTGGATAGGTTCGCCCGATATTAAAACATCTTTGTCAAACACTAAAAGAATGTTTTCAGACCCATTATTTGCAGATTTTTCTAAAAAAGTTTCTGGTTTAAGAAAAGTCGTTAATACAACAATGACAGTCCGCATAATGGATTATTAAAACATTAAGTATAATATATAAAGTATGTGTTAATACATGGGGCTCTTTTGGTAATACTGACTATTTCGAAATAGAACCAGGTAGATATAACACTTGGGATCATAGTGACCGTCGTAGATTTCTTCTGTGTTTAAAAGAGTGTAAAAAAGACGGTAATTATTATATCAAATCAGAGAACCCTCAAGACGTTACTTTTACAAATGATCACGATGTTAAAGGAGCTTTTAAAATCGATGCCCCACTTTAGTGTTTTTTTTTATTAATTGATAAGAAACACCACACAGCAATATATAAAAGTAATAGCGGTTTGGGTTTACACTCGAGCCGTTTTTGCGTTTAATTTAGTGTATTGCTTTTCGAATGGTAGTTCCAGTTTATTCTGGGAAAATTAAAAGAGTAAACGTCACACAGCACCGTGTATAATTAATTGCTAGTTCTAGCCTGATATGAAAATACTAACGTGTTTTCTGCAGGCAGACAGGCTCAGTTTTTATTTGCTAAATTTACGTTTTTAACCACGCAACTAATCTTATAAAAGCACATTAGCAATAATAATTCATTAATGAACCTAAACATGAGAAAAAAAATATTTTTAGGCACACTTTTTACAGGGTTAATTCTTTTGGGAATCTATCTTTATAATTTGGGGCAGAGACCAGA
>CAJWAE010000098.1 GCA_913020075.1 uncultured Flavobacteriaceae bacterium | reverse complement strand
CCGCGGACCTATTGATTACAAATCAATTGCTCTACCAGCTGAGCTACAAGGGCGTATGTTTCTTAGTGCAATTTTTAGTCGAAAAGATCAATTAAATCAATTCAAAAAGTTATTATAAATAAAGGGTTTTTTTAATTAATCCTAAAAGTGTAAATAATAGAATCTTTAGATGCTGAATTTTTTTGAACTGAATTATCACCAGACCACTCAAGAGGCAAACCAGAAGACATGACTGAAACATAATCTTTTTCATTATGAGAGTATATTATTGGAGGTGCCGTTCCCGCAGTTTCCATTTGGTATGACCAAATCTCTTGACCATTTTTAGAATCCAGAGCAATAATTCTATTGTCTGTAGTTCCGGTTGCAAATATTATTCCATTTTTAGTAGTTGCTATACCTCCCTTGTTAAAAGAACCAATATTTAGTTCCTTTCCATTTTTTTTGATTTTTCCAAATGGTACTCTCCAATCAATTAAACCAGTTTCAAGGTCGTATGCTACAATTTCACCATAAGGTGGGTTACTATATAAAGTTAAATCACCTGTCCCAAATTTAGAATATTCATACCCAATACCTAAAAGGTTATTTTTTTTAAGTTCCTCATCCCAATTTTTAAATAAATTATTTAATTCGTTAAATTCTTTTTTTGACACATTAAGATTATGTTTATCTTTAAAGTTTTCATAATTTTTAATCTTTTTTGATAAATTGGGAAATAAGTGATATCCAGTTAAGTTAGGAACATTTTTTTTACCTTCGATTGCTACACCGCTATTACTGGCACTTGCTCCTTCACGATTTTTCCCATGACAGGAAGAGCATTTGTTAATGTATAGTTCATAACTTTCATCATATTTTTTATCTAATTTTACATGGGGCCATTGAGAATATAAGTTCATATTAATTACAGTTGGCATTTGATTTACTGAACTATAAAATTTTTTATTTATAGGGTCTATTGCACCTCCTTCCCAAGCAGGTCCATTAGCCATATAAATTAAAGGTACACCAATACTTGGAGGTTTAAACCAACCATATTCATAATCTTTTAGTATTTTTAATAAATATTTTTTTCTTTTTTCATCTAGTTTATTAATATTACCCTCAGTAAACTCAAACGTCGTCATAGGTTCAGGTTTTTCTATAAACGGTTGGTATGGTGCTGTTACTTCAGATGGAACACTTGAGCGTGGGGCTTTTCTATATGAGAAATCAAAGATTGGTCTGCCAGTTAATCTTTCCAATAAAATTACATTACCAACTTTTGTTGATAGAACAATACAATCGTAGTTTTTATTTTCTATTTTAAGAGTAATTAATATGGGTGGGAACGCTATATCAAGGTCCCATAAATCATGAATAGTTTCTTGAAAAGACCAAATAACTTTTTTTGTTTTTAAATCAAGTGCTACTACACTATTCGCATTTTTATTAGGTCCTGTTCTCTTAACACCATAAGTTCCAGGTCTTGGGTTTCCTACAACTGTGTAAATTATTTCGTTTTTTTCATCTAATGCCATTCCACCCCATGGAACACCACCCCAGAATTTTTTATTTTCATGACTATTAATACTAAAATTAACCTTACCAGTAATTTTATTAAATGATTGCAATTCACCACTATATTTTATCACAATTAAATCCTCTTTATGAATAATAGGTGAAAATTTAGTGCTTAATTTTAAATCAACAAAACCCTTGGTGCCAAATTTTTTGTCAACCTTTCCATTTTTTGCATCTAATTTATAAATTAGATTACCAGCAGGTAAATAAATAGATTCTTCGTTATTCTTACTATTCAAATCCCACAAAAAACCTCTTCTAGCAGGCTGGTGTAATAATTGTTTCGACCAAATAATATTTCCATTTATAGGATTCATAGCAATTAATTTATGACCAGCACCCATATAAAAAATTTTTCCATTAGCATAGAGAGGACTTATCTCTACAGACTGTTTCCAATCTTTATCGATTTCAGTTTTAGGTATATCTCTATGTTTCCAAGCTAGTTTTAAGTTACTTATATTATCAATTGTAATATTAGTGTTTGTATAAAATTTAGAATTTATGTTATCTTTATTTTGTCTGAATGAGTTTTTTGTAAACTTATATGTAGAACCATTAGAATTTGTTTTAAAATTTGAATTAACTAACCCTGTAACCTTAAGTTCTCTATTAAAAAGATCTGGAAAATATTCTCTTTGTAAATTTTCAAGTTCTTTATTATCTAATTCTTTAAAAGAAAACTGATTTCTGTTAACTCTTTTACTGTACCTACCTTTAAGTGATGATAATATTTGAAATAAGCCAGGTGTTTTATTTCTTAAATATGGTTTTATACCCAGGGGATTTTTACATCCTTTAAGTGCCAATAAACCAAAATCATTAACAGATTGAATAACTTTGGGGATTGATTTGCAACTACTCTTGATGTTCATATCGAACAAAATATACCCAAAGATGACTGTAAATAATCCTATGAAAATTAATATTTTTTTTCTTAAATTTTTAAACATTTTTTTTATAGTTTAAATGATGAAAAACTATAGCGGCACTATTTGATATATTTAAACTTTCAACATTCTTATTTATATCAATCTTAACTAAAAAATCCGTATACTTACCAGTATGTTCTCGCATACCAAATCCCTCTGAACCAAATAAAAGAACATTTTTCCCCTCCCATTTAATGTCAGTAAAATTCTTTTCTCCTTTTGCATCAAAACCATAAACCCAAAAATTTTTTTCTCTGAGGTTTTTAAGTGTTGAATTAATGTTAGAAACTTCAAATATATTTAAATGTTCCATACAGCCACTTGCTGCTTTGTACATTAGTTTACTATCTGAAGGGAATTGTCTTTCTTTGACTATTAAACCATCAATAGCAAAAGATGCGGCACTTCTTATTAATGAACCAATGTTTCTAGGGTCGGTTACTTCATCAATACAAACAAAAGTAAGATTATTTTTTCCTTTTATAAATTCTTTTAGCTCAGGTTGATCTAAATGTTCTACCTCCGCAATATAGCCACCATGCATCATTTGATCTTTTGAAGTGTACTTGTCTAATTCTTTTTTTGATTTGAAATAAACCTTAACGTCCTCAAGAACATTTTTTTTTGGGTTTTTTCTATGAATATTTTTTTTACTTTCTTCAG
>CAJWAE010000097.1 GCA_913020075.1 uncultured Flavobacteriaceae bacterium | reverse complement strand
CAGCAACACCGCTTAGATAAATTAATAAATCATGTGCCGGCAAGAATTTTGGCATTAGTGGTTTATAAAATCCCGTATGAGTAAAATGAACTATTCCAAGAATGGTATAGATTATACCCATTAAATAAAGTTGAATCATAATATTAGTTAAAAATCAAAGAATCTTTATTCACCTCTTCACCATAAAGAATTTCAGGCGTCTGCTGCTTGTTAAATTTCATAATTGATTCTACACCAACTTTATTTTTAACATATTTAAATAATCCATCCGTTGTGATTTCCCCCTTAGACTCTTTCAGCTTTTTTAAGAGATGAAACGTAAATAAGCCGTGCTGATTTTTCTCATCAGTTAAAGAGGTTTCGTCTCCAGAACTTGAACTGAATAAAACCATTTTCTTTCCAATATTAGGGTTTGTAAAATCAGATAAATTATTATCTGAAACTGTAATTAAATCAAAATTATAAAAACTTCTAGTAGAACTTTTAGTCTTTTTAATCTTCCACTTACCAACACCCTTAACCTTTATAAGCGGTTCAGGAGACCTACTAACCCCACTAAAACAAGCGTCAATAAACAAACTGCAAGAATTATAATTTGCATTGCTAAAATCACTTAATAGCTTGTTAAGTGAAATAGCCTGGTTTACAGTATAACCACTAATATCAACTGGCATTATATAGGGGTCATTTGTATTTTCATCTGGCATTCCGTGTCCCGAGTAATAAAAAATAAAATTATTTTTTTCACCATCAAACTCCATTAGCTTCTTAAACTTTGCAATGGATTGAGACATTTCACCATATGTTGCATTAATTAAAAGAATGATATTCTCTTTTGGTATTCCATACATTACATTCAAGTAGTTTTTAAAACTTTCTGCATCTTGAGCTGCAAAAGGAACGTTTTGACTTACATCTAAGTCTGATTGATAGGATGCATAATCTTCATTTCCAATGATTAAAGCGTATCCATTAACCTTTCTTTTAGAGATAGGTATGTCAATATCAACTTCACTCAATGAAATTTCGTTTCCTTTTTTCAATCCCATAAGTTTATCAATAGAATGAATAGTGATTTCAATTTGGATTTTCCTGTATTCTGCTCCAGTCTTATCTGATTCTTCAGAGTAGTGAATGAATTTGTTTTTGGTTCCATCAAATAAATCAGTAAAATTTTCAATAAAATCCCTTACAGAGTATGTTCTCAAAAAGCCCAATTGACTATTTGCACTTATGCCTTTATTTTTATTTAAATTCATCCCATTTAAAGACCCTTGAAAATAGAAGGGAAAATTTTTAAACTCTCCATACTCTCCATCATACGGAATTGAACCTGCAATTCTAGATTTATCCGTTGAACCTGTAATTCTAAAAGTTATTCTAGTTCCTGCTTTGAGATATTCACTAAGATTTTCTTCAGTAGAGTTCATAAAGAACTCAACTAAAGTCTTTGCAGATGGAGAGCTTAAAAGATTGTATTCCCCAGGAGGATAATCAGAAGTTTTGCCTCCAACCGCTGCAGTAACTCCTTTAGAAATAAAGGCGATTTTTAAATTAAGTTCTTCTTCACCAGTTGAATCTCTTTCTTTTACTAATCGGGAATTAACAGATAAATCAACTTGATTAATTTTACCATTCTCTTTTAAATTCTGAACAAGGCTAGTTAAATTATTTTTAAGTTTTTGTTCTTGTTTTGAAACTTGTTGAGCTAATTCAATAGCTTTTCTTTCTTTTTCTTTTTCAACTAGTTCAGCCTTCACTAAAGAATCTTTTATTTTTTCATCAAGAATTGGATTGTAAACAATTAAACTATTATCAATTTGATTTATAATTTTAAAATCTTTTACATAGAAAGAATTTAAATTATTAATCCCAAAATGGGTTTCCGACATCTTTAAATAAGAATCAATTAATCCCTTTGTATTATTAATCGAAACCTTTTCAAATGGGTTGACTTCAAAAATCAAATCCCCCCCAATAACTTTTATGGAGCTTTTACCATCAGAAATTTTTAGGGCTAAACTGTCAATTATTTTTTGTTTTTCTAGCTCAAATATTCGAGATGAAATTTTTGGATTTGTTCTAGTTAAAAAATCTTCATCTAGTTCATTAGATTTTAATTTAAAAAAAACTGTTTTAAAATTTTCTAAAATTTTCTGAACGAGTTCTTTGTAGTTGGGCTCAAACTTTAAGACATTCCATATTTTAATTGATTGACCTTTTGAATGAGAAAGTATATACTCATTAATTTTACTTCCATTTTTTGAGAAAATTGATGAAAGTGAAATTTGATTTTTATGTTCTGTTTTTGATTTTTCTGTTTTCTTAGAGATAGTATTCAATGAATATATATAACCTGAATCATCACCTATGAATAAATGAGGGTCCTCTAAATGTGGGGTGATAGATGTTATTTTATTTTCTGAAATTTTAATTTTTAGCTTAAGCTGTTTCAGGTTTTGAGATAAAAGGGAAATATTTCCACTTTGAAAACCAACAGCTACCTCATATGTATTGTCTAAAACAGAAAGAGAATTAGGAACTTCTTTTAAGCTAATAGAAGAGGTTACTTTTTCATTTTCAACTATCATTATCTTATCTGAAGTTATTGCATAAATAGCATTTAGGTTTTTAGACCATGCTACGTCAATAATTGAATTCAATTCCGATATTTTTTCTAGTTTTAATTCATCTGAAGATATTTTAAAAAGATTACCATTTGAAAATAATACAAAATATTCTGCTCCATATGTATCGACGATAATTTTTTTAATTGGCAGGTCTATGTCATATTTAACCTCATTCTGCTCTTCTAATTCTCCTTCTATTTTAAATAATCCAATTCTTTTTTGTTCAATAATTAAAACCTCATTCCCAAGGGGAGAAACACATAAAGACTTAATTTTTTTTGAATCAAAAATACTTTGATTTAGAATATTAAAAATCCCATCTTCTTTTTGAATATATATTGAGTATTCTTTTGAGGTTATATTCTGGATATTATCACCAAAATCATAATTATATGCCTTTTCCAGTTGGCTAAACAAGCTATATTGACAAAAGAGAACTATAAATAAGAACGCTAAGTATTTCATTGTATTTTTCAATGTGTTGACTTTAAGATTATTAAATGTAGTGAAAAACCGTCTAATTTTAATCAGAGGCTAAATCTACCATTATCATCAAAACGTTTTTTTCAAAAAAAGCCAAAAAATGGATAAAAACATCAAAAAATGACCAAAAACGAATCAAAATTGACTAAAAACTGCTATAAATAACCAAAAATTGAATATTTTGATTT
>CAJWAE010000096.1 GCA_913020075.1 uncultured Flavobacteriaceae bacterium | reverse complement strand
AATTTTTGTACACATAATTTGTTTTTTCAAGTCCTGCGTGGCGTAACCGTGCTCCAGATCCAAGTTTCGTTACTCCTTGCATTAAGTTAACTGTTACGTAGGCAACTTCCTCACTTAAAACATCTTTTGTTTCTGGAACAACTTCATATAGTGCCCTTCCGTTTTTATCTAAAATCCTAGTGATCATGACTGGTTTTACATAAATTCCCTTATTGGCAAAAGTACCATAGGCACCAACCATTTCAAACAAACTAATATCTGGTGTCCCAAGTGCAATTGAGGGCACTGCTGGTAATCTTGAAGATATTCCCATTTTACGAACTAAATTTATTACAGGCCTAGGACCAACCAAGTCCATTAATCGTGCACTTACCGTATTTACAGAATTGGCTAATGCGTTTTTTAAAGTTCGCATTTGCCCATATTTATTTCCCGAATTTTTAGGGCACCACGCATCAATATTCCCGTGCTTCATAGGTTCAATACAATAAAGTGCGTCAGGAAGAGAGTCGCAAGGAGAAAGCTTAAGCTGATCAATAGCAGTGGCATATAAAAAAGGTTTAAATGTTGATCCAATTTGACGTCTTCCTTGCTTAACCTGATCATATTGGAAATGCTTATAATTGTAACCCCCAACCCAAGCTTTGACATGACCTGATTGTGGCTCCATAGACATCATAGATGCTCTAAGGAAATACTTGTAATAACGAATGGAATCCATTGGAGTCATGATTGTGTCAATTTCACCTTTCCAACTAAAAACACGCATAGGTGTTTTTTTCTTAAAAGAAGCTATAATGGTTTCTTCAGAATTTCCAGCTAGTTTCATTTTTCGCCAACGCTCAGACCTATATGCAGTTCGTTGCATTAACGTATCTATCTGACCGCTTCTTAAGTCTAAGAAAGGTGCTGTTTCATTCTCTATTAGAGTGTTTTGTGTGAAGAATTCCTTTTGTAGGTTTTTCATGTGAGCTGAAACCGCATCCTCAGCTAAACCTTGCATTCGAGAATCAATAGTTGTAAAAATTCTGAGTCCATCTCTATATAAGTTATGCTTTGTTCCGTCGTATTTAGGATTATCATTAATCCAACCATCCATAAACTGCTTTAAATAAGCTCTAAAATATGTAGCTAGACCTTCACGGTGTGATTCAGGTGTATATGTTATTTTCAAAGGGAGCACAATTAAAGAATCCCTTTCTTCAATAGAAATTATCTCATTGCGAAACATTTGCTGAAACACAATATTTCTTCTTTTTTTAACACGTTCTGATCTTCTAATGGGGTTATATAAAGAAGAGTTTTTAAGCATTCCCACTAGTGTTGCACACTCCTGAATGTTCAACTCCAAGGGGGTTTTATTGAAAAATATTCTTGCAGCAGATCGGACTCCATCAGCTTGATAACCAAAATCGTATTTGTTGAGGTACATTGCTAAAATTTCGTTTTTTGTGTACCGTCGTTCAAGTTGAATAGCTATTACCCATTCTTGGGCTTTTTGAAGTACGGCTCTAACAATACTCCTTGAGCGAACACCAACAAAGATTTGTCTCGCTAATTGTTGTGAAATTGTACTTGCCCCTCCTCGTTTTCCTAGGTAAGCTAATGCACGCAAGGTTCCTCGCCAGTCAATTCCTGAATGGTCGTAAAACCGTTCATCTTCAGTAGAAATTAGGGCTTCAACCAGTTTTTTTGGAAGCTCATCAAAAGTTATGGGTGTTCGATTTTCATCAAAATAATATTTACCCAAAGTAAATCCATCTGAAGAAATAATCTGAGTCGCTAGATTTGTTTGAGGATTTTCTAACTCTTGTAAATCAGGCATAGGACCGTAAAGACCAATTGCTGCACCTCCAAAAAGAAAAAAAACTAAAACTATGCCAGAAAGAAAGAAAATCCAAAGTAATCTGATTAAGTTTTTATAAGAGCTAATTTTTTTGTTCTTTGTTTTTTTAGCCATCTTAATTTTCTAATTGATCTTCGATTGAAATTCCTAAAGATATAATTCCTTCCAGTTTGGCTACTCCGTCTGCTTTTCCGTTATTCCTCATAGCTTGTGATATTTCAATTTTAACCGGTCGTTCCATAGGAAACAAAACCCCTTCTTTCCACCATAATTTACTTTCTTTTACTTCGTTAAAGCCTGTGCCAAGCCAGGTTCCATCTGGGGCAGCCATAGCAAATTCTAAGGTATCCTTAACAATTTGTTTGTTTCCAGCAGTAAGAGTAGCAACCAAAAAAATATTAGTGAACGGATAGCTATTATCATTTTGAATACGGATAAATACATTTTTACGGTTTGGCTGCATTGCTTCTTCAGAAACTTGAAAAGTAACAGGACTCGAAGACAAGCCTTCTTTTGCTATTTCTTTATATAAGCTAATTCCCTTATCATGTGAACACGATATTACACAAAATAAAATTCCGAAGACTAATAGTTTTTTATGTATTTTCATTTACTTTTTGAAGTTATTTGTGTACTTTTTTTGGCTTTATTATTCCTTAAAAATACAGGAATTTAAAAGAATGTAAACGTAAAAAAATAAAATTACTGTTTAAATTTCAATATTTCAGAACGTCCTTTTTTAAATATTTTATTACCGCTATGGATACCTTTTCTTAAGATTCGCTGTTCATCTAAAGGTAATGCAGCCGATTCTTGACATTTACTTGAGCAACATTGATTCCTCATTTTCTGACAAGATTCACATTGAATAAAAAGCAAATGACAGGCTTCATTAGCACAGTTAACATGCGTGTCACAGGAAACACCACATTGATGGCATTTAGAAATTATATCTTTTGATACGCGCTCTCCTCTTCTCTGGTCAAACACAAAGTTTTTGCCAATAAACTTATTTTCCAAGTCTTGAGATTTGACCTGACGAACGTAATCTATAATCCCACCCTCAAGTTGATAAACATTTTGAAACCCTTTGTGTTTAAAATAAGCGCTAGCTTTTTCACAACGAATGCCTCCTGTGCAATACATCAAAATTTTCTTTCCTTCAAGTTTTGATCGGTTGTCTTTAACCCACTGAGGGAACTCTGTAGACTTTCTCATGCAAGGATCTAATAGATTTGGATGTTTGAACTTACCAAGAATAGTTTCGTTGTAATTTCTGACATCGATCATTACTGTGTTTGGTAAATCCATTGCTTCGTGGAACTTTTTTGGAGTTAGATGATTTCCACCGTTCTCAATCTTAGCTTCATATGCGTTGAAACCATACGTGACAATTTCTGAAACAGGCCATACTTTCAATTCTCTGAGCTTATGATTATCTGGTTGCTTATCTACATACTCGAAATCGGTGTTAGAAAAGTTGTGAGGTTGGTAGTTTTTTAAGTCAGTTGTAAACGCTCTAATTCCCTCGTAAGACCCAGTTAAAACTGAATTAAAGCCTTCTCTTGCTACTCTCAATCGTCCGGTGCACCCATTTTTTTGCAGAGAGTTGTATGTAAAGTTAATTGCATGGTCTTGCTCGGCATTTGACCACACTGGGTTAACATACGCATAGAACAAAAGTAAAGTTATGCTG
>CAJWAE010000095.1 GCA_913020075.1 uncultured Flavobacteriaceae bacterium | reverse complement strand
TGATTTGCGTTAACGATATGGATAGTGATATTTTAGTAGTTTCTGAAAATGGGTATGGAAAAAGATCTAGTCTAGAAGACTATAGGATCACAAACAGAGGAGGTAAGGGTGTTAAAACGATTTCAATTACTGAAAAGACAGGAGAGCTAGTTTCTATAAAAAATGTTTCTGATAGTGATGATTTAATGATTATAAATAAATCTGGAATTGCAATTAGAATGGAGGTTTCTTCTTTAAGAGTCATGGGAAGAGCCACTCAAGGAGTTAAGCTAATTAATTTGAAAGATTCTGACTCAATTGCTGCTGTTGCAAAAGTAGTTAATAACGATGAAGATGTTCCTGATTTAGAAGAAATCGAAGTTGCTGATGAAAACTCCGGGGTTAGTGAAGAAGGTAGCAATGAAGAAAATAACGAAGAAAATAACACTTAATAAATTAAGAGATGAAAAAAATATTGCTAATTGGTTTACTATCATTTTCCTTTTTATCATTTGCTCAAAAGAAGGAGTTAAGAAAAGCAGCAAAGTTATTAGACCAGAGTTTTTACGCTGAAGCTTTAAATGCTTTAAATCAAATTGAATCATTAATTGATGGGACAGATCAGAAATATCAAGCACAATATTATTACTTGAATGGTTGGGCTTTAAAGGAGGATTCTAAGCCTTATAAATCTATAGCATCGTTAAAAAAAGCAATTGAAATTGACAAGAAGATTAGTTTAAACAAATATGTTGAATTATCAAACAATAAAATTGAGGAGGTTGAGGTTGAATTGGTAAATTCAGCTGTAGCAGATAATAAAAATGATGATTATATAAGTGCTTCAAAAAAATTGTATGAAGCATATTTGATTTATCCAGAAAAAGAAAAAAACATCAATTATTTATATTTTGCTGCATCTAGTGCTGTAAATGGAAAGGATTATGAAACTTCATTGGAATACTATTTGGCATTAAAAAAAATGGATTACACAGGGATAGTTTCAGAATTTTTTGTTACTCTAGTTGAAACGGGTATTGAAGAAAAAGTAACAGAAACAGAATACAATCTTTTTAAATCATCAAAAGACTATACGAGTGCTAGGGAAGGAAAAACAGAATCTAGACTTCCTGAAATAATTAAAAATATTGCCTTGATATACGCTCAGACTGGTGAAGTTGATTTAGCAATATCTGCAATTAAAGAGGCTAGAGCCGTTAATCCTGAAAATATGCAACTATTACTTTCAGAAGCTGATCTTTATATAAAAACTGGTGACAGATTAAAGTTTAAAGAATTGATGCAAGAAGCAATTACCAAAGATCCAAATAATGCAATTTTGTATTATAATTTAGGAGTTATTAATCAAGAACAAGGTGAACTAGAAGATTCGATGAATTATTATAAAAAAGCTCTTGAATTAGATGATTCTTATGCGCCAACTTATCTTAATATAGTTGGGTTGATTCTGGAAGGTGAGAAAGCTTTAGTTGATCAAATGAATGGACTTGGAACCTCTAGAAAAGACTATGATAAATATGATGTTCTAAAATCAGAAAGAGAGACTTTGTTTTCCTCTTGCTTACCTTATTTAGAAAAATTAATAGAAATTGATCCAAAAAATATTGAAGCACTCAAAACTGCTAAAAATATATATGGAACCATAGGTTATGATGAGAAATATAAATTAATGAGCGCTATGATTAATGAGTTGGAAACGAATCAATAAGTTTTAAAAAACAATAGTTTGTGTGTAATTTCTCCTTCATTTGACTTAAGTATTCCTATTAAATTAACGTTATCAATTCTTACTTTTCCAAATGCATGAATTATTTTTGTTTTATTTAGCATAATACCTACATGCGTTATTGAATTTTCTGTTTCACCAAAAAAAGCTAAATCTCCTGATTTTATTTCTTTTTTACTTATCAGCGTTCCTTGATTAGCCTGTTGACTCGCATCTCTGTCTAATCTAATATTATTTATTTTATACACCATTTGAGTAAAGCCAGAGCAATCAATTCCAAAGGGAGTTTTTCCTCCCCACAAGTAGGGAGCATTTAAAAATTTCATTGCAATTTTAATAATATCATAATCTTTTATAAACTCAGATGTTTTTCCTTTAAATTTGTAATCTAAATATTGACATGAGTTTATTGAACTTCCTAAAGGAACTATAGTAGGTTCTAAACCCTTGATTATAAAATCAGTTATATTTAACGAAAACTTATCTCTTCCTATTTTTAAATCATCAAAATCAATTTTGGAAATTATTTTTAATTGAGAATAATTAATCCATCCTCCATATGAATCGTCATGAATTTTGATATAGGACCATTTTTCAGTTTGTTTAGTTATGGTATAAAGTTCTCCAAATAACAATTGAGTTACTAACTCACTTTTGCTAGATGGACTTTTTCTGACAGGAACTACACTTAAATCACAAATACCATATTTGTATTTTATATCAATCATTAATCTAAACTTTGGTTTTAAGGAAGTTAATATTTTAAAATATAAATTTAAAGTAAAATAAACCATTCATTATTTATATTTTTATGTAATTAATAATAAACATTGATAGTTAAACAAATTTACACTGGTTGTTTATTTCAGGGAGCTTATTACATAGAAAGTAATGGAGAGGCTGCTGTAATCGACCCTTTAAGAGAGGTATCTCAATATATCGAATTAGCAGAGTCTTCAAATTCAAAAATTAAATACATATTTGAAACTCATTTTCACGCTGATTTTATTAGTGGACATTTAACTCTTTCTAGAAAAACCGGAGCACCAATTATATTTGGGCCAAGTGCAAAACCTAAATTTGAATGTATTATAGCTAAAGATAATGAGGAATTCAGAATAGGAAATATTACAATTAAAGCAATTCATACACCAGGTCATACACTAGAGAGTACATGTTATTTGCTAAAAGACGAAAACAAAAAAGAATATTGTTTGTTCACAGGAGACACGTTGTTTTTGGGGGATGTAGGTAGACCAGATTTAGCTCAAAAATCTCAAAAAATTACTAAAGAAGAACTAGCAGGAATTTTATTTGACTCGGTTAATAATAAAATCAAACATTTGCCAGAGCATATTTTGATTTATCCTGCTCACGGTGCAGGATCTGCTTGTGGAAAAAACATGATGAAAGAGACAGTAGATACTCTAGCTAATCAAAAAATAATTAACTATGCTTTAAATGGTTCTTTAAACAAAAAAGATTTTATAAAAGAATTAACTCACGACTTATCAAATCCACCTGTATATTTTCCTTCTAATGTGAAATTAAATCAAGAAGGTTATTTAGATTTTGATAAAGTTTTAGAGAAAAGTTTAATGGAATTGAGTTTAGGTAAATTCAAAATGTTAATGCAAAATGATAACACGGTAGTTTTGGATGTAAGAAACCAAAATTTATTTAAACAAGGATTTGTGCCTGGATCAATTTTTATTGGCTTAAATGGAAGTTTTGCTCCTTGGGTAGGGTCTGTTATAAAGGAAATCGATACTAAAATTTTATTAATTTCTGAAAAAGATAAAGAACAAGAAGCTATAATAAGATTATCAAGAGTTGGTTTTGATAATTGTATTGGATTTTT
>CAJWAE010000094.1 GCA_913020075.1 uncultured Flavobacteriaceae bacterium | reverse complement strand
ATCTACAGTTAGTGAATCATTCTGGGGTAAACTTGAAGGGGTCTCGCTCAGAGCGTATATGGTCATGTAGTAAGTTGCTGATCCTACGCTTGGACTACAAGGAGAACTATATGTAATAGAAGCTCCGTCTTTATTTGGTCCCATGAACCATGTCCCATCATTAGCTTCACCGTAAGCGATTGAAGTGACACTTGTATCAATACCCCAGAGGGTTAAGTAAGAATTTGTTTCATTGGGATTTGGAAAGCCATGAATGGATATTGCAATGCTTCCTGTTCCTTCAGGCACGTTAGACCAAGCTATTGGAATTGATTTTTCTATACCATTGACTTTGCGTTCACATCTATAGTCATCTAAGAGTTCGCCATTAGTGTTTATTGCTAAACTAGATACGGTGAAATTTGAATTGGCAGAGGTTGCTGAAAAACCACCAGTCGTAGTTTCTGTAACGGAATCTGTAGTTTCTTCGTTAACATAGGTAGCGTCTCCAAGATTAACATCTTGACAAAAAGACACATTGTTATAAACTTCTGTATTTTGAGAGGTGTCTGCGATACCTCCGTAAGTTGGTAGATTAGTAGTTCCCCCATTTTCATCTACATAGGCATAAGTAAATTTACAATCATCGTTCCAGTTGTAGTTTACATAATATTTTACTCCCCTAACAGTGTACTCAAAAGAAAAAGCATTGGGTCCTGTTTGACTAAATCCAGTTACACTAGCACCATCTACAGGTTTGAAGTCATTTGAGGGTCGAATTGGGTTTTGACGAGGCTGAGGATATATCTGATCTTCGGGCGCAGTTGATTTGGGATCAATAGTAATCTCCCCCATTACATAGGGCATATAGTAAGGCGCTGTTGTTTTTGCATGATAACGGTACTTTCCATCACGGTCATATCTTCCAAACGCCTGGTCTAAGGTTTGATCGGTATATCCATAAACAGGATACCCGTCAAGGGCATAAGCCAGGGGCTGATCCGTTCCAACAGTTTCTTCTAGATGCGTTGGAATAAGATGATAATGGTAATCGTCACCTCGACCAAAATGACCTCCCCAGTTATCTAATTCACCAATAAGATATGCGTTTTCACCTCTGTTATTAAAGACATTAAAAATAGGTACTCCGTTTACAGCAACAGCCAAAGCTCCTTTCAAAAGATGTTCAGAAGTATTTAGGGGAGTGTCTGCCATTACGGGGTTCAAAGGAATAGCCCAGCTGTTTTCGCCCTGATAATTTTGTGGAATTGGTACTTGTTCTTGCCATGACGTAATTCCTTTACCCATGTCATGTTCTGGCCAGCTATAAGAAGCAATGTAAAAATATTCTTCATCGGCGCTAATACTTACTCCAGTATAGGCTGCAAAATGTGATTGAATAGTAGACAGAATAGTAGAGTCTGTGGTTGTATTGTCAGTGCTATCTTGCTGTATTTCTTGAAAAGTTGAAGTAATTGATTTAGCTTCATCAACTGTCAATTGGATAGGGTTTTCAGTACTTGACACTGTACCGCTCCAACCAGAAAAAATCCATCCTGCGGTTGGACTAGCCGTCAGTTGTATGATAGATCCTGAAGAATACTCCGTTGTGGATTTTCCAGCAGATATAATTTCCTCTGAAACACTTCCTTCTCCCGTGATAGTTATCGTTAATGGGTATTTTCTTTTTTCAAAATTTGCTGTAATGGTTTGATCAGAATTCACCAAAATAGTAACGGGGTTGTCTGAAGAACCATTTGACCAATTGACAAAAACATATTCTGAATCTGGAGTAGCTGTGATTGAAATAGATTTTCCTTGATCATATGTACCTCCTGAAGAACTTACTCTTCCTCCAACCTCGGAAGTTACTTCCAAAGTGAATTTAATAACAGGAGTATCGGGGATTGGATCTTCCTCTCCTGAACATGTTATAAAAATTAATAATGAAATTAAAGATGTTGCTAGGAGATTTTTACGTTTTGTATTTGACCAGTAAAATACCAAATAAACCGTCAGTAGTAGGAGCAATACTAAGCCAAGGCTTGCATTTCCTTTAGAAATTTTTAATCCTGAGCTAATTCCTTTATTAGGGATTGGTGCCGCTAGATTGGCTTTAATATGTGAAGTCAATTCATGTTGTTTTAAAAACAAAAATTGATCTTCCATAGAAAAATCTGTTATAGGGAAATTTATGATACGTTGAGTTTTGTTATCTCTTAGATAAACACGTTGTTCATTCAATGAAATATAGCTCGCATCAATCGTTTTGCTGGAATTTTGTA
Organism: uncultured Flavobacteriaceae bacterium; assembly: GCA_913020075.1. Taxonomy (GTDB): domain Bacteria; phylum Bacteroidota; class Bacteroidia; order Flavobacteriales; family Flavobacteriaceae; genus MS024-2A. Next base: position 1,376 of record CAJWAE010000094.1, on the reverse strand, counting down.
TGAGCCATACTTTACTCTCTGTAGAGTGCTCACCTGTATGAGAAAACCCATGAAAAAATGATAAAAATGTAACACTTAATACAATAAAAAATTTACAATTCTCAGGCATGATCTGTTTAGTTTTATTATTAAAATGCAAACATAATTTAAATAAATCGTATATTATATTTAAAATATAAATGTATTTATTAATGGCTGGCATAAAAATTTTAATGAAAAAACTTTGAAGTCGTTAGGAATAAGTAATTATTGGGCACTTTGGTTTGCTTTTGCAAAAGGATGTATTATTGGGGGAGCTATTGTTTATTTTAAAAGCTTGTAAATAAAGGTCAAGTGGTATTGATGCTTTGAAACCCTCACTTTAGCTTGTTGCTTTAGTGGGGTTTTTTATGTTTAGAAGTCTCTGAACTTACTGAATTATATGCCTGTGGTTTAAAAAAAAACGCCACTAAAGTTAATTAGTGACGTTAGAATTTACTTTTAAGTATTTGTCTTTTCTTTAAAGAATAAACTTATAATTTTAAAAATCCATTACTCTGATCATCAGTTTTGTGTTAACTATTTTTCTTATTCCACCAACTTGTTCACTAAATTTAGCGAATTCTGGATCAGCGTAAAATTGTTTAGTTCTTTTTAATGCAGTCTGAACATCTGGTGCTCCAGCCCATACAAAATGACTAAAACTATCTTGTCCTAAGATTGGATAACCTAAGCCCATAGAGTTAGTGATATTCATTTTCTTCATTATCTTTTTTGCAAAAGGAACAAAAGCATTTGCATAAGTTTGAGTATCTGAAACTTCCAATTCCCAAACCATAAATACTTGGTCTTTTGACCAGTCATTTTGATACCAAGCAGGAGTTCCTAACCATTCAGATATATTATTAATGTTTGCGTTTAATTTGTCACCTAACAATTGTGCAATGGTTGAACTCTCAAACGAAATTAGAAATTCTTGGAATGCAGCTTCATCTGGAAAACAAAACTGCATTACGTGAGTATCAGTATTGTCTCCATCAAATACATATTGTAATAAAGTTTTCGATCCTTTAATGTTCTTTGCCCATTCGGTACTCATCATTTTACTGAGGGTATTTACAACCATCTCTGGATTCTTTGCTTCAAATTCGTAAAATGCACAATATTGTGAAAACGCAGCATTAGCAGAAAAAACTAATGCAAGTAGTAAAATAATTTTTTTCATTTTAAATTAATTTATTGTTAATATTATTTAAAATTAACTAAACTAATTGCAAAAAGCAACTTATTAAAGCAATTAGATGTTGATGTTATTGAATAAATAAAGGTCAAGTGGTATTGATGCTTTGTAGCCCTCACTTTAGCTTGTTGCTTTCGGTGGGGGTTTTTTATGTTTA
>CAJWAE010000093.1 GCA_913020075.1 uncultured Flavobacteriaceae bacterium | reverse complement strand
TAAGGGATTAGGACAGGGACCTTCTAAGTCTCTAATGTAGGTTCGAATCCTACTGGGCCTATTTATTTTTAGTTAGTTAAAAACTTCCTCAAAAACTGAACTTACTTTATCTCCTGAATCAATTGATTCAAGTGGATCCTTTCTAAGTCTGTGTCGTAAACACAGTGTAATAACTTTTTCGATATCTTCTAAAGTTACCTTTGAACGTCCGTTGTAAGCAGCATAAGCTTTTGCTGCACGGTTTGTTACGATATCCCCTCTTAATCCATCAACGTCTAAACTTCCACATACTTGAGAAATTTTTACGCGCATTTCATACTCTAGTTCAACACTTGGTAAAAGATCTTGCGCATCTGTGATTTTTTTCTTAAGCTCATCAAGTTGGGCAGCATTTGCTGCTAAACACTCATCTGGGTTTTGATCAAATGCACTTCTTTCTTCTACAACACGAACACGAGTTTCCGGGTCACGAACAGTTCGGATCTCTGCGTGCATACCGAAACGGTCTAATAATTGTGGACGAAGCTCACCTTCTTCTGGGTTACCTGAACCTACAAGAACAAAACGTGCTGGGTGCTTAATAGAAATACCTTCACGCTCAACTGTGTTCCACCCTGAAGCAGCTGAATCTAGTAGAATATCAACTAGGTGATCATCTAGTAGGTTTACCTCATCAACATAAAGGATACCACGGTTAGCTTTTGCTAGAAGTCCTGGCTCAAATGCTTTTACACCTTCTGTAAGTGCTTTTTCAATGTCAATTGTTCCACAAACTCGGTCTTCTGTAGCACCTAGTGGTAAATCAACCATTGGTACTTTCTTGTAAGCAAATTCTACTTCTTCGTTGGCTTCCACAGCTTTTTTAACTGTTTCACTCATTAGCTCGAAATCTGTAATCGAAGAGTTGAATGGATCATCCGCAGCTACTTTAATAGCCGGTAGAAGGTCAGCAACAGCTCGGATTGTTGTTGATTTTCCTGTACCACGATCTCCCATAATCATTACGCCACCAATTCTTGGATCAATTACGTTTAGAATTAAGGCAAGTTTCATTTCTTCTTGTCCAATAATCGCGGTGAAAGGGAAAACCGGTCTTTCATTTTCAACTTTATCTGCAACAGCAACCATTTTGTTACGTTATTTTAAAAATTTATAATAATCTTGATTTAGATTATAACATGTATCTATTAATTTTTGGTAGAAAGACCTGTAATTGGTGAACTTGGTTGTGCAAACTCTACTGTTTTTGCTTTCCCTGCTAAATAACCTAAACGACCACCCATAACACCTAGTTTCATAGCTAAAGCCATATCTTTAGAAGAGGAAGCTTTCGCAATTGCTGTGTTTGCTAGAACAGCATCAGCACCTAATTCCATAGCCTCTGCCGCTTGGCTTGGTGTACCAATTCCCGCGTCTACTACAACTGGAACATTGGACCCTTCAATAATGATTTTAATATTGTATAAATTTTTTAGCCCTTGGTTAGACCCAATAGGTGAACCTAATGGCATAACAGTTACACAACCAGCACCTTCTAATTGTTTTGCAACAATTGGGTCGGCATTTATATAAGGTAAAATGTCAAAATTTTTACCTATTAAATATTCGGCTGCGGTTAATGTCCCTAAACTATCAGGCAGTAAATATTTTGGATCAGGAATTACTTCGAGTTTTAAAAAATTGTTATCGGTATAATTTAAATTTTTCAAAATTTCACGGCTTAAAAACCCTAAACGAATTGCTTGCTCTGCAGTTTGGCACCCAGCCGTATTTGGCATTAACCAAATTTTTGTCCAGTCCAAATTATTTAACAGTCGGTCAATTCCTTCAACATTTGAGCTTTGAGCTCGTCGCACCGCAACAGTCAATATTTCACAACCACTTAAAAGGATTGATTCCTTAGCTTCTTGAAAATTTTGATATTTTCCTGTGCCAAGCATTAAACGTGAAGAAAATGTGCGTCCAGAAATAATTAACGGATCATTTTCTAGCATACTTAAGTTAGACATACGTTTTTTAAAAGTTTATGAAGTATAAAAAATATTTAGGAGATCTCAAAGATCTGTCTTTAGTATACATGCAAAGACAGCAACATTTAAAATGTTATAATAGTTTAAGTCTTAGATAATTAAAGCCTCAAATTTATGGCCCGTGTTATAGTTGTAACGTCTGGCAAAGGTGGTGTTGGAAAAACAACAACAACCTCTAATATCGGAATGTCACTTGCCCGATTAGGGCATTCCACTCTCCTTATTGATGCTGATGTAGGTTTACGTAATCTTGACCTTTTATTAGGCTTAGAAAATCGCATTATTTATACAGGTTTAGATGTATTAAAAGAAGATTGTCGAATCGAACAAGCAATAATACAAGATAAGCGGCAGCCAAAATTATCATTTTTCCCTCTTTCTTCTAATCGTGCCGAATTACCAATTCGCGCAGACCAAGTACAAGAGTTCATTACGAGGTTAAAAGATGATTATGAATATATCTTAATTGATAGCCCAGCAGGAATCGACAATGGCTTTCAAACGGCAATTGAATGCGCTGATGAAGCTCTCGTAGTTGTAACCCCGGAGGTTCCGTCGATTCGAGATGCCGATCGTGTTATTGGTATTCTTATGTCGAAGGGTATTAAACAGATAAATCTTATCATTAATCGGATTCGACCGAACATGGTAAAAACGGATGATATGATGTCAGTAGAAGACGTTAAAAATATTCTTGGTATTGAGTTATTAGGCGTTGTTCCAGACAGCGAAAAGATAATTGTTGCGTCAAATCGTGGTGAACCGATTGTTCTTGAAGCTAAAACTTGTTTACCGGGACAAGCGTTTGAAAATATTGCTCGACGTTTAACTGGGGAAGAAGTGAGTTTCTTAGATTTAAATAATTCTGGTGGAAGGAATTCCGTAAAGCGAATTCTTCGAAATTTTATAAACCGTTCGAAATAAGCCAAACAGTTTAGCGTCCTAACAAAATAAGTTTAATGCCCATGCTTTTTACCCTAAAGTAGAGGGTTAAAAAAAATTATGTTTTATTTAAATATGAAATTCTATTTGATGGCAAACTAGGCCATTGGGAAACTAAATCTGTAGATATAGAATTAAAGGAAGGTGCCCTGCCTTATTATGCCAGGCCCTATCCTATTCCTCGCTCTTTAGAGTTAAAAGTCAAACTAGAAATAGAAAGACTTAGAAAAGAAATGGTTTCATGGGACCTAGAGGCTGATAAATCAACTACAGAGCACCGTGATGAGTAGGAGGAAGAGTATGGCTCATTGTAGGATTAATAAATACTTGGAGATGTCAAGTCGCCTGCAAACCTCAAAGAAACAATGACCTCATAGAGAAAAGAAGACGACGATATCAAGAACAGACGAAACAGTGAAACATATAACCAAGAACAACCCCGTAAAGTAAGCATTGATGAAGCCAATAAAACATAGACAGACATGAATGGAAAAGATAGGATGGGCCTCAAAATAAAAGTAACAGGTTTTGAATAAAGTCAATAAACTCCTCTTACAGGCGGAGTAGAAACGCCAAATAAGTCAATTAGAACACCCCTAAGGCCCAAAAGTCTAAACAAAAGCAGAACAAGCACCATTGGAAACAAACCCTTGCCTTTTAATGCTGTGAGATACATTGCATAGCAGCTGAAAACCATTCAAGAGGAGTAACCTGGAGTCTCACAATAGGATGAGTAGCGCAGTGATTGAATGATGAATTAGTTTTTAAAATTGTTTGAGATTTAGATGGAAATAACTGATATTA
>CAJWAE010000092.1 GCA_913020075.1 uncultured Flavobacteriaceae bacterium | reverse complement strand
AAACTTTAAAGGCCTCTGAATCAGCCCAATATTTTTGAGTTTTTGTTTCTATATTTTTAAAAGGATAATCAGGCTGCATAGTCTATTTTAGTATCTTATTTAGTATTTCGTTAATTTTTTCAGAAGAGTCGTCACCATCTATACTTATAAAATTAGGTGAATTTTGATCGCTATTAGCTGACCATTTAGAGTAAAAATTTACCAAGGGCTCTGTATGCTCATGATAGGTATTAAGTCTCTTTAATATAGTTTCTTTTTTGTCATCATCCCTTATTATTAATGGATCTCCAGAAATATCGTCAATACCTTCTGTAATCGGCGGGTTATGTTCTATGTGGTAGATGCGGCCTGATTCTGAATGAATCCTTCGGCCAGTTAATCTATTAATTATTACTTCGTCTTTAACTTGAATCTCTAAAACAAAATCAATAAAAATTTGTGCATCCTTCATAGCTTCTGCTTGAGGAATTGTTCTTGGGAAGCCATCTAAAAGAAAACCATTTTCACAGTCTTTCATTTCCACCCTAAGTTTAACTAAATCTATAATTAGATTATCTGGAACTAATCCACCATCATCCATATAACCTTTTGCCTTAATACCAAGATCTGTTTTATCCTTTACAGCAGACCTCAACATATCACCTGTTGAAACTTGAGGTATTTTAAATTTATTCGTAAGAAAGTTTGCTTGTGTTCCTTTCCCGGCTCCGGGTGCTCCAATTAGTATTATGCGCATTAATTATAAGTTCCACAAAATTAAAAATTATATCAGGATTAAAAAAATAATTTTTCTTTATAAAAGTAGTTCTCTATTTTTATAAAGTCACTCACTGAAATTGACTCAGCCCTCAAGTTTGAGGAAATATTTAAGTTGAGAAAATCTTTTTCAACTAAAATTCCCTTAAAGTTGTTCTTTAAAGTTTTCCTTTTTTGCTGAAATGCAGTTTTTATTACTTTTTCTAGTGTATCAATATTTTTTGCTAACAATTCAATTCGAGGTTTTCTAGTAAGCCTCACAAAAGCAGAAGTTATTTTTGGGGCGGGGGTAAAGGACTGTGCTGGAATTTCGAATAAATATTCAGTCCGATAAAAGTATTGCAGTATTACTGATAATCGCCCATAAGCTTTTGTAGATATATTAGCAGTTATTCTTTCCGCAACTTCTTTTTGTAACATAAAGTGTAGCTCCGCATTACAGTCCGGTAGCTTTGCTATTTTCATTAAGATTGCTGAAGATATGTAGTATGGTAAATTACCAATAATATGTGTATAGGCATTAAATTGAAGCGCATCACTTTTAAGAAAGTCCTCATTGTAAATAGTAATTTTTTCATTCGGAATTTTTTTCATTAATTGATCAATCATATCTTGATCTATTTCAATAGCAGTTATATGTTTGGTGTGTTTAAGCATCGGTATTGTAATCGCACCTAATCCCGGTCCAATCTCTAAAACTGAGTCATCTTTTTTTGGCTTAATGGCCATTATTATTTTGTTAATAAACTCCAAGTCGTTTAAAAAATTTTGACCATATTTTTTTTTGGCACGCATTATTTTTTTATTAATTTAATTGCTAGTGATATTGATTCGAAAAAACTTGAAGCATTAATTTTATTTGATTCGACTATATCTAAGCCCGTCCCATGATCGACGGATGTTCGGATGATAGGTATCCCAATTGTTACGTTTATACCTTTACCAAAAGATAAAGCCTTAAATGCCGAAAGGCCTTGATCATGATACATTGCTAAAAAACAGTCCGTCTTATCTAGATATTTTTTTGTAAAAGCTGTATCTGCAGGAATTGGCCCAATTAAATTTATACCCTCTATTTTCAATTTTTTTAGTATGGGGGTGATTATTTTTATTTCTTCATCACCAAATTCACCATTCTCACCTGCGTGAGGATTTAATCCGGTCACACTAATTCGGGGATTTTTTATATTAAATTTATTTATTAATTGCTCGTTAAGTATCCGTATTTTTTTTGTTAGTATTTTTTTTGTTATGAATTTCGGAACCCTTTTTAATGCCATATGAGTCGTTACTAAAGCAACTTTTAGATTTTTGTTAGTTAAAAGCATTATCTCTTCACCCGATGTATTGCAGATTTTAGAAATAAACTCCGTATGCCCTGTAAAATTAATATCTGTTGAACTGAGCGCTTTTTTGTTTATGGGTAAGGTAACCAATGCATCAAAATTATTTTTTAAACATTCTTCAGCTGCAAACTTTAATGCTGATAATTGAGAGATTGAATTTTTCGATTCAATTTTTCCTGGCACCACATCTTTTTCGTATGGAATATTTATAAAGTTTAAATTTCCATTGCCCTCATGGGTACTTAAGTTTTTTTTAACTGTAATTTTTTTTTTATAAAATTTAGCTCTATTTTTTAAAGCATGAAGATTACCTATTACTGTTACGTTTGCAGGAAATTTTTTGTATGCAAGCTTAATACACAGATCTAATCCAATTCCAGCAGGATCCCCGGTAGTAATAATAATTTTTTTTATCTTGCTAATCACCTTTTATCTAGCCTTATTTCAATATGAGCCCGTTCCTTAAGCCCTAATAACCAGTCAGTAAAAGCAGATTCAGTTTTTTGTGCAAGTATCTTATTTTCAACTGAAGACCTTTTTGATTTAATGGTTAAATCCTTAACCCTTCTTTCTAATACTTCCAATATATGCCAACCTAAATTTGTTTTTATTGGTTCACTTACTTCGTTTAATTTAAGTTCCTGTACTATCCTTTCGAATTCTGGGACAGTATCTCCACTAGAAATCCAACCTAACTCTCCACCGCTTGATGCAGAGCCATCTTCAGAAAACTTTTTTGCAGCTTCAGTGAAAGCCAATCCCTGCAAGATCTGATTTTTTATATGATTTAGTTTCTTCTTTATACTATCTTCTGAGGTAATTTCATTTTGTTTTATTAGAATATGTCGAACCTTGGATTGATTGATTAATACCGTTTTGTATTCAATCCCCTTTTTATCACTTAGTTTAATAATATGAAAACCATTGTTGGTTTCGAATTCTTTTGATACTTGTCCAACTTTTAATGTTTTTACAATTTCAATAAAACTATCAGGAAATTCTTCTAATTTTTTCCAACCAAAATCCCCTCCTGATTCAGATAAAGGACCGCTTGAGTATTTTTTTGCAACATCTTTAAAAGATGAAGTTATTAATAATTCAATAACTTTTGATAATTCTTCCGAGGTTTTCACAAGAATATGGTGGATGTTGTAACTGTCTGATGTCATCTTTTCTTGAAGTGCAATATAATTATCAATCTCGTAGTCTGAGACTTTTAGTTTGGATGCAATTTGCCTTTGTTTTAAATTATTTACTGTTATTTCAAACCTTATTTGCTCTTTAAACTCAGCAAAATTATTACCTTCTGATTCTATTTGAATCTTTAGTTCTTCAACCGTTGATTGATTCTTCTCTGCGATATTTCCGATAACACTTTGAAGCTGCTCTGAAGAAACTTGTATTCCGGTTTGCTCAGAAAATTGCATAATAAGACTCTGGTTGATCAGTTCCTCAAGTGTGTTCTCAATTAAAATATTTTCTTTAGGGGTTTTTATCTGGTTTTTAACAAAGTAATCTCTTTTTTTGTCTACTGCACTAATAAGCTGAGATTTAGAAATCGAATCTTTTTCTACTATTGCTATGATTGTATCTACTTCAATATATGTTTGTTTCGCGATAGCTTCTGTAACCAGTAAAAAATTTTGAAGCATATAAAGACTTATTAAAATTATTGGCTTTATTGACATT
>CAJWAE010000091.1 GCA_913020075.1 uncultured Flavobacteriaceae bacterium | reverse complement strand
GTGGATTGAAAAAGTGAGTTACCGCAAAGTGTTTTTGAAAATCTTCACTTCTTCCCTCGTTCATAAATTTAATAGGAATTCCAGAGGTGTTTGAAGTAATTAAAGTTCCAGGAGTTCGATATTTTTCAATTTTCTCAAAAACTTGTTGCTTTATGTCCAGGCGTTCCACTACAACTTCCATAACCCAATCTACCCCCTTAATTTTATGCAAATCATCTTCAATATTTCCTGTGGTAATTCTATCAGCAAATTTTTGAGAGTAAATAGGAGAGGGTTTCGATTTCAATGAAGTCATTAATGCATCATTAACTAACCTATTACGAACGATACTGTTCTCCATCGTTAGGCCTTTTGCCTTTTCTTTGTCATTTAATTCTCTTGGAACGATGTCCAATAAAAGAACTTCTACACCAATATTGGCAAAGTGACAAGCAATACCACTCCCCATAATTCCGGAACCAACTATTGCTACTTTTTTAATTCTTCTAGTCATTTTGTTTTTTTGATTTGTTTTATACCGCTTTTTTATCTTGAGTATTTTCTTGATAAATCATTTTTTCTGAGATGAGTTTATTTATAGTTGAGGTTACTTTAAAAAAAGCTTGTATTTCGTCGTTAGTTACATGACATTTAATCACATTGTTAAAAATAATCACAGACTGTCTGGACAACTCTCTCATTTTCTTTCCATAGTCTGTTAGTTTTATGATAACACTTCTTCCATCACTAGGGTTTTTTTCTCTACAGATTGCCCCTTTATCTTCCATAGTTTTTAAAATTCTAGAGAGACTTGTTGGTTCCATACCCATTAAAGGTCCTAAAGCCGTTGAGGGTGTTCCTTTTTCATAATCAATGTTTAAGAGCACAAATGCTGTTGCCATAGTACTGTCATGCTTTGCTGCTCGCTCATTATAAAGTTTTGCAACAGCCTGCCAGGTTGCTCTTAATTGATGATCTATAGATTTACTTTTGTCCATTTTGTCAAAGATATAAAAATTTATTATGCATGCATAGTAAATTGAAAAAAATTATGCATGCATAATAAAAAAGAGTGTAAATAACTAAATCAAACCCTAATTTATGGAGGTAAGTAATAAAAAAATATAATTATAATGTTGATTTCACTAAATTTGTTTTTTGATTTTCTAAATAATAAATTGAAATAAGACTGGCACTTTTAGTTAATTTTTTTTTAACTTTTATTATTACTAAGTAAACAAAGTGTTCAATCATTCTAGAAAGACGTATTAGATTTTCATTCAAATTATATTGTTATTAGTAAGTTTTTTTTCTAAATAGTTGTCAATTAAAGCTCTCGCGGATATTAAATTCAACTTTAAAAAAAAAATTCACGAGTGTTATAAAAAAGAAAGTGGAATTAAAAAATTAGGTTTATAATGAGTAAAATTTTAGTTATAGAGGACGAAGCAGCCATCAGAAGAGTATTAATTAAAATTATTTCGGAAGAAAGTGATACGTATTTGGTTGAAGAAGCTGAGGACGGACTTCAGGGTATTGAAAAAATTAAAGATAATGAGTATGATTTAGTTTTGTGCGATATAAAAATGCCCAAAATGGATGGAGTAGAGGTCTTAGAAAAAGCAAAAAAAATAAAACCTGAAATCCCTTTTGTCATGATTTCTGGTCATGGTGATTTAGATACGGCGGTTAACACAATGCGGTTGGGTGCATTTGACTATATTTCGAAACCACCTGACTTAAATCGTTTGTTAAATACAGTACGCAATGCTTTGGATAGAAAAGTATTGGTTGTTGAAAATAAGCGATTGAAAAAGAAGGTGAGTAATAATTATGAGATGATTGGTGAAAGTGACGCAATTACTCATATAAAAGAAATGATTGAAAAAGTTGCTTCTACAGACGCACGAGTATTAATAACCGGACCAAATGGAACAGGAAAGGAATTAGTTGCTCATTGGCTACATGAAAAATCACATCGTTCTAAATCTTCATTAATAGAAGTAAATTGTGCAGCAATTCCATCAGAATTAATTGAAAGCGAGCTATTTGGACATGTTAAAGGAAGTTTTACAGGTGCAAATAAAGATAGGGCAGGAAAATTTGAAGCAGCAAATAAAGGCACAATTTTTTTAGATGAAATTGGAGATATGAGTTTGTCTGCTCAAGCAAAAGTATTGCGAGCATTACAAGAAAATAAAATTCAAAGGGTTGGAAGTGATAGGGATATAAAAGTAAATGTAAGAATAGTTGCTGCCACTAATAAAGATTTAAAAAAAGAAATTAAAGATGGAAGATTTAGAGAAGATTTATACCATAGGTTGGCTGTGATTTTAATTAAAGTTCCTGCTTTAAATGACCGAAGAAATGACATTCCTTTGCTAATTCATTACTTTTCTCAAAAGATTGCCATCCAACAAGGTGTGGCAAAAAAAGAATTTTCTTCTAAAGCAATTGCCTTATTGCAACAGTACGATTGGACAGGTAATATACGTGAGCTAAGAAATGTAGTTGAAAGATTGATAATACTTGGAGAGCAAGAAGTCTCTGTAAATGATGTGAAATTATTTGCCAGTAAATAATGGTATTTAAAAAATAGTTATAAATAAAGGCGCTCGTATTGGCGCCTTTATTATATATTCTAATAGTGTTGTTTTACTTATGCAATATCGAATCGGTCTAGATTCATAACCTTAGTCCAAGCAGACACAAAGTCAATTACAAACCTTTCTTCTCCATCACTAGCCCCATAAACCTCACAAACAGCTCTTAATTCTGTATTTGATCCAAATATTAAATCAGCACGTGTTCCAATATAGCTTATAGCTCCCGTTTTACGATTACGTCCTTCAAATAGATTTTGATTATCAGAAGTTGCATTCCAACTAGTAGCAAGATCTAAAATATTGATAAAAAAATCATTAGATAAACTTCCCGCACTACTGGTAAAGACACCATGATTAGAACCATCATAATTAGCTCCTAAAGCTCTAAGTCCTCCAACTAGTACAGTCATTTCAGGAATAGAAAGTGTTAGTAAATTAGCTCTGTCAATTAATAAGTTTTCAGCAGCTATATTTAAACCAGATTTAATGTAATTTCTAAATCCATCTGCTAAAGGCTCTAAATACCCAAAAGACCCTAAATCAGTTTGGTCTTGTGAAGCATCTCCTCTTCCTTGATTAAAATCGATAGAAATTTCATAACCGGCATTTTTTGCAGCATTTTCAACTCCAATGTTACCCCCTAAAACAATAAGATCAGCTATAGAAACTTCTTTACTGAATTTTTGTTGAATGTCTTCGTAAACAGCTAAAACTTTATGTAGTTCATACGGATTGTTTACGGCCCAACTCCTTTGTGGCTCTAAACGAATTCTAGCTCCATTTGCACCACCTCTTTTGTCTGAACCTCTAAAGGTTGAAGCAGAAGCCCAAGCTGTAGTTACTAATTGAGCTGAGGATAAACCAGCATCAGTAATTAAATTTTTCAGATCTAATAGATCTGTATCGGTTAAAGTATAAGTTGCTACTGGTATTGGATCTTGCCAAACTAATTCTTCATTAGGAACTTCTGGTCCTAAATAACGATGTATTGGACCCATATCTCTGTGAGTTAATTTATACCAAGCTCTAGCAAAAGCATCTTCAAAAGCTTTGTGATCTTTATGAAAACGTTTAGAAATCTCTAAATAAGCAGGATCAGTTTTTAAGGCCATATCTGCCGTAGACATCATTAATGCTTGGGTTTTATTTGCATCTCCTGCTTTTGGAGCTTTTTTTGTATTGGAAGCTTTAGTTGGAGTCCATTGGTGAGCTCCGGCGGGACTTTTAGTTAATTCCCAGTCATAATTTAACAAGACTTCAAAATATTCATCATCCCATTGTGTAGGGTTTGGAGTCCATGCCCCTT
>CAJWAE010000090.1 GCA_913020075.1 uncultured Flavobacteriaceae bacterium | reverse complement strand
CCGCCACTTGATGCTGATTCCTCTTTATTTCGTTCATCATCATCTGACCCTTGAAACTGACTGCTCGAAAATGAATAACTCATGTTTACATTAGCGCTGGTTAGGCGAAGTAATCCAGCACCATTAGTTATATGATACTTATTTATTTTTATATTATTTTCATTAAGTGTATAAGGATCAAAAGTTCCACCAAAATTAATTGACATTTTATCTTTGAATAAAGAAAGACCAGAGCTCATCCGAAGGGGTGACCAACGTAATGAATCTGCAGCAAAGTTGTGCGCAGTAGTAATATTAAAATTATTTAATAAGACTATTTTTCTAGGCTCTGTAGCTGTTGAGTCTTTGTTTCTAACTTTAGCTTCAAAGTTATTTCCGAGACTTATACCCATACTATTTGAAAGTGATTTTGAAGGAACACCAAATAAACTATTTTTATAACGTGTATATTCAGCAGTATTTCCATCAGCATCAACAATATATGTATCGTAATACTTTTCAAAACTTGGACGGTTGGAATAGCTTATTGATGGTCGTATTGTATGACGTATAGATTGTATTTTTTTGTCATCACCAAAATTAAATGTACCATAAATGGTCGTTCCTAAAGATGCGCTCAATCCGTACTGTCTGAAGGTTCCAATCTTATTAATGGTATCCATAACTACTGTTTTTATTTCTGAATCATAGTCTTTGAAATTAACTGTATTTTGTGTCCAAATTTCATCATAATTTGCACTAGTAGATATACTTAGATGTTTAAATATTTTAAAATTAGTACTTATTGGAATTGAGTGTTTCATCCCAAATTTAGCATTGTCAAACATTAAGGGTCCAAATAGAGCATCTTCAGTTGTGATAATTCTGTTTTCTGCTCGACCTGAATACTGGAAATTAATATTTTGAAAAAATCCTTTTTTCGTCCCAATTTTTGGAGCAAAGGGGTAAATTCTCTCCATGCTTGCTTGAAAAGTGGGGAGTGTTAAATTAACTGACTTAGACTGAGAATTTTGAGACATTGCAGAAGTCAATGAAATATTTACTCTTGGATAATCGGGGAATGATTTAGAGTAAGAAATAGAAGAGCTCAAATTGTTGTTGAGAAAATTTGGCGAATTCAATTGGTTTACTGATTGTCTATAATAATCACTACTTCCAAAATTTACTGATGCAGAAAAGGTTGAATTTGGACTTGCTTTAGTGTCTTTAGAATGAGACCATTGTACATTAAAAACAGTAGATTTTGAATAATCAGGTAATCCCCTTGCTTCGCTAATCAGATTTTCATAACGAAAACTAAATTTACCTCTAAACTTATACCGTTTATTATATTGAGTTTCTCCACGAAAACCATAGCTTCCATTGGTGTAGTAGTCTGCAATTACGGATAAATCAATATATTCAGAAAGAGCTAAATAATAGCCGCCATTTTGAATATAAAATCCTCTTAAATTACTTTCTCCAATCGATGGAATTATAAAACCAGACTCTTGCTCTTGAGAAGTTGGAAAATAAGCAAAGGGGAGTCCAACAGGAGTGGGTACATCAGCAATGAACATATTAGTAGGACCTGTTATTATTTTTCCTCCTGGTATTATTTTTCCTTTACGAACCTTGAAATAATAATCGATACCCTCCTCCTCATCACCAATTAATTTTCCTGCTGTGCTTATGCGAGCATCTTTTATGTAGTATACAGAGTCGTTCTGTTTTTTTGTTAAAGCAGTGAAAATGTCCATTCCACTTTGTGCTGATTTAGAATTCCAAATAAGAGCTTTTTGAGTATCAAAATTAAAGCGAATTGAATCAGGATTTATTTCATTACCTGCCTGCTTAAAAAAGGGATATTGAACTAATGTAGAGTCTATCTCAATTCTGCCTGCATTGACTTCATTAGTTTTGTAATCTAAAATGATAATTCCTGCTCGTAATTCAATGTCCTGGTAATACAACTCTGCCTCGTTGTAAAGAATTAGCTTATTTTCTTTTCTGTTAATCCTTACACAATCTTTTGCAGTGTATTTGACTTTAGCTAAAAGTAAAGGTTTCCTAATGGATTTATTTATACTATCAATAAGTGATTTGTCCTTATTGAACTCATTATTCTCTTGAGCATTAAGTATCATACCTCCTAGGAAAAATATTGTATAAGCTATATTATAAAACTTTGATTGCAAAGCGATAAACCCTAAATTTGTTATGTTTGGTTTAAACAACCAAAATTAATGATAATTTTAAGGATGCATCAAAGTTTTTTGTCTTATTCTCCCATATTGAAATTCTTTAGTAGAGATATAGATTTTTTAATAGTTATGTTTTTATGTTTTTTTTATTATGCTCCAGTTCAGGCATATCAAGAAAAGGAAAAACCATTTGTTGTAATTTTAGACGCCGGACATGGAGGTCATGATTCAGGCAACAGAGGTAGTGGTTATATGGAAAAGAAAATAGCACTAAATATTGTTTTAAAAACAGGAAAAATCCTTGAAAAATCATCTGGAATAAAAATTATTTATACTCGTAAAAAAGATGTTTTTGTGGAATTAATTCAGCGTGCTAACATTGCAAACAAGGCAGATGCTGATTTGTTTATTTCTGTACATTGTGACGCATTTACATCTCCCAAGGCTTTTGGAGCTGGAACCTTTGTTTTAGGACTCCATGCGAATGATCGGAACTTTAAGGTTGCTCAAAAGGAAAATGCAGTGATTTTTTTGGAGGATAATTATGAGCAAAATTATGATGGTTTTGATCCTAATGATCCTGAATCGGTTATTAGCTTAATTTTAATGCAAGAAACTTATTTAGATCAAAGTATTTCAGCTGCAAGTACAATTCAAGAAAGTTTCAAAAGTAATTTAAAACGTAAAGATCGAACTGTGAAACAAGCTGGATTTGTAGTTTTAAAATACACTTATATGCCTAGTGTTTTAGTTGAAACAGGTTTTTTGACAAACCCTAGAGAGGGTGCTTATTTAAATTCTTCAAAAGGACAGGCTAGTATGGCAAATGCTATATCTAAAGCTATTATAAATTATAAAAACAAACGAGCAGCTAGTGTTCAAGATAAAGTTGTTTTTGATTTATTAAATGAGACTACATTATATGAAAATGAATTAAAACACAATATTTTTTTTAAAGTTCAAATTGCTGCTGGCAAGAAAAGTATAAAACTAAAATCCTACAATTTTAGAGGTCTAAAAAGTCTTTCTTCAATAAAAACTGGTAATACACACCGTTATTTTTATCAAAAAACATCAAGTTATGTTTCCGCTAAAGATTATTTAAATGAAGTTAAATCAAAGGGCTACTCTAGTGCTTTTTTAGTTGCATTTGATGGTAAAAAAAAAATAACAATTAGCGAGGCACTAGGTCTTCTGGAATGACGATTGTCTCAAAATAATTCTTAAATTTGTAATGCATTATTAAAAAATCTATTTTGAAGTTTTCTCTTGAGGTAAAAACAGCTATTCTTATTATTAGTTGTATTGCAATTTTTGTTTTTGGATTTAGTTATCTGAAAGGGTCTTCACTTTTAGACAATAATAAACAAATACATACACTATACGACGATGTAGAAGGTTTGGTAGTAGGATCTAACGTCACTATTAGTGGTCTTAATGTTGGTAAAGTAACCAATATTGATTTTGATAAAAATTACGAACAAATAAAAGTCACTTTTAGTATTAGAAACGACTTAAACTTCTCTTCTTCTAGCAAGGCTATGCTATATGAACCAGGATTAATTGGAGGTAAATCAATTGCTATAATCCCTAATTATGAATCATTAAATTTAATTAAAGATGGGGATATACTCCTTTCTGATGTTAAGCCAGGTTTAACTGAACTTGTAAATCAGCAGATAGCTCCACTTCAAGACAAAATTGAAGGATTGTTAACTTCAGCTGATTCTTTATTTGCTGGAGTAAGTAATGTTATGAATTATAATTCGCAAAACAATTTAAAATTAGCTTTAGAGGGAATAACTCGAACAATAGAAAATATCAATTCTCTTTCTCAGACTTTAAGTCAAATTGTAGACAATAATCAAAAAGTTTTTAATTCTGCATTAG
>CAJWAE010000089.1 GCA_913020075.1 uncultured Flavobacteriaceae bacterium | reverse complement strand
ACTTAACAAAGAAAGTTACAAGGACAATTAAAAGAATAACGTACCCAACAATAGATTCTACCCTTAACCACCAGGGGGGAGCATTATAAACCGAAACAGACAAAGAGTTACTGCTTTTTACTCCATTTCCATTAACCCCATAAAAGGTAAGACTCGAAGTATAATATGGAAGGCCACTAAGTTGGATTTGATTATTATAGCCATTTTTAATTAATTCATTACCATCCTCTTTTTCAACAAAATACTGAACCTGGTTTGACTTATAGCTATTATCTGAAAACAAATCAAATAGAATTGTTTTTGTTTGATAGTCAACATTAATAACACCATCATTGATCGGAAGCACTTTTCTACCATTGAGTTCGTCAATCCCAATAATGTTAAATGAATTAACTTTAAAGCTGTCATTAGAGGTCTCTATAGATTCTAGTGGAAATGATTGTAATAATTCGTCCCCAGAAACAATTATTTTGTCATTAAGTCTATGCAGAGATTCTTTGTGAAAGGAAACCGGAGTTAATCCGTCTTCAACAGTGATGTTTTTTATAAGTCCATTTTCTATAAAATTTATTCCAGTTCCTGATTGAAAAAATAAGCGCTCAGAGGATTGTAAAAAGTCATAAACATTATTAGATAACATTCCGTCTACAATATTTAAATTCGAAAAAGTGTTTTCTTCTAAATGATATTTAAAAAGCCCTGACCCTATTGAGCCAACATATAAAACTTTTTCACCTTCTATATACATTAGTTTTGTGGGGGTGGATGTTGCAAGTGATATTTTTGAATCACCATTGAATTTGAAATTCTTTACAAAGGAATTGAAATCACCCTTGTAAACTGACATTCCTGATTGTTGATTTGTAACATAATAAAGATCACCTATTTTTTCAATATCAATAAAACCTCTAGGAACTTTACTGTTTAAAAGCTCGTTATAATCATAAAAAGTTATTTGAGACTCTGATTCTCCCCCAAACAATATAGTTTTTGGTATTTCAAACAAACCATTATCATGAGAGGCATATAGTAAGTTGTCGATACTTTTCAGATTAGTAATGACATGGCCTTTATAAATATCACTAGTCAAAACTGAACCACTAAATTTCTTATTTTTTAAATCAAAAACATGAAGATCTATTCCGCCAATAAAAATTATATTTCCGTTTGTTTCAAATGACATTTTTGAAAAATCAATAGAAAAATCTTTCTTATAAACGATCCTGTTGTTTAAGCTCCTTATTTCAATGGTGTTATCATAAATATTAACCTGATGATTATCGAAAACATAGAAGAAATCAGATTTGCTAAAGTCACTAATCTTTTCTACAGAAAGATTTTTATTTTTTAGTCTTTTAACCCCCTTATTGGTTCCAAAATAAACCCCCTCCTCTTTTACATTAATAGAACTTAAAATCCCATCAGTTTTATAATTCATCTTATTTGTGAAACCATAATCAGTTTGGGTAATGTTTGAAGAGTTTTTATTCCAAAATAAAAGATGACTTTTGGTTGTGGTCATGTTATTATTGTCTGGGATAGAATTTGCCCTAAGAGTATTTATTCTTAAATCATCAGAATTAATAGAAATTTCAAAATCAGCATCAACTGTTCTTAAAAAAACTGGCCCGTCTTCTATTGAAAACAATGAATTTATTCTTGATGGAAAGGGATACTCAATATTTTCAAAGCTGGATTCTTCTGTATTGAAAACAACAAGTTCTTTTTCACTTGCAATCAATATTTTTTCATTAAATTTTTTAATTCCAACAATATTATTGCTTGATAATTTTGATTTTTTTCCTTTAAAATACCTTTTAAAAGTTTTAAATTTTTTGTTAAACACATTAAACCCATTAATACTAGAAATAAAGGCTTTAGACCTAGAGAAAATAATTGAGTTTTCATCGTTATTAGATAGCTTGGACGTGGAAATTGATAATGGACTTAGGGGATCAAAAACATAATGACCCTCGGTTTTGAAATCTGAATTCAGAACGTAATATCCAGAATTTTCTGTAGAAACCCAATATTTATTATCAATAACATCTTCAACTATTGAAATTGGTTTAGAGCCTAATCTTACTTGTATAAAATTAAACTCTTCAGAATTAAAGACACTTAAACCATCTTGAGATAAAGCAATTAAATTATCATCAGAAGTAACTTTTAAGGAATTGATTTTTGAGTTCAAAACACTCAGAGAATCTTGAATATTAGAATAAAAAACATAACTTTCATTATCGTAAAATACATTCAAACCTTCATCTGTAGCAACCCATACAAGGCCATTATCTTGTTGGGCAATATCCGACACATTATTTGAACTAAGAGACAGTTCAAAATCAACAGTCTGAGCTTTGACAGAAAAGCATATAATGATCGTTAAGAGATTAATTAAAAAGGATCGCATTTAATATTTCTAAAGGTTTGTTTTTATTTGAGATTTTGCTAAGTTTTTCACTATTGCATTTTGCCATGTGGCAAAGTTATTATTTGCAAGTTCAGTAAACATTATAGTGCTCTCTTCTGTTTTTCCTAAAGCCTTTTTTGCAAGAGCTAAAAAGTAGAGGTGATAGTTATCGTCAGTTAAAACTTCATCTGGAACGTTTGAATATGAATCAATTGCATCCTGGGGGTTTCCTTCCATCAAGTTTAAATAACCTGAAAACTTGTAGTAATTATTTAATGCATTAGGACTATAAGTTAACTGGGAATCAGAAATTATCTTAAAATCAGAGAGAAGTGTTCCAGCGTCATCATAATTTCCAAATAAAATATTATACCAAATTTCATCTCCCATAGATTGTTTTTTGAAGTTTAAATTGAATCTGTCTTTTTGATTTTCATCATATGCATTTTCAAGCTGGATTGCTAAACGTTCTGCTCTTAATTCTTTTATTCTATTTATAGAACTAAGAGTTTCTTCTTGCTTTTGGCTATGACCAAATGCCAAGAACTTAGTTCCTTCAAGAAATATATCAAAATTCAGTTTTACTATGTCTTCAGCATCAAAATTTTTCAATTTATCTTGAAATTCAGAAAGAACATATATCGCTTTTGCAAAATCTTTTTGATAAATATATGTATGGGCATAAAAATCAAGAATTCCAGCAGCATTTATTATATTTTTACTTTCCAACATTGAAATGGTTTTTCCATAATACTCTCTTGCCTCATCAAATTCTCCTTTAAATGTTTTGACATGACCAATTAAATATATCATTTCAGCGTATGCTCTACTGTCAGGACCCTCTTCGTTGTTAGCTACAATTTCGGACGCCTCTTTATAAGCTTCTTCTGCTTTATCCATTTTAGCTTGAGCTCGATATATATTTCCTAGAAACCTTGTCCATCTAGAACTGTTTGGATGCCTTCGCATTCCTTCTAAAAGAAGATCTTCAGATTTTTTTAAATCTCGATCAGCAGCAGCTAGCATAGTAAACCCATCAATAAATTGAAAGTGTAATAAGGCTAGTTTTACATATCCATCAAAAGAGTTAGGGTTAATCTCAATTGCTTCTTCCCATCTTTTTTGAGAGTCTTTAGGATTTTGTAATCCATTTTTTGAATCACCTGACCATAGTCTAAGTTGATAATACTGAGGATAGTCATTTACTAAAGAGTCAAGAATTTTATCAAACTCAACTCCATTCCCATTTATTCTACCTTCAAAGTTTGCAATTATAATTCTTTTTTCAAGATCACTAACATTTTCACGATCATCATATGCTGAAAGAAGTCTTTTTCTAGTTTCTTCTCGAGAAGTATTTGGCCAGTTCCAAGCTGTATTGAGTTTTGCCATAGCAAAGTCTGGATCTAATTCTAATATAGAATCCATCAGCGTTTCCTGAACGGCAGGATATGCCCTGCGAATTTCCTGATTATTTAGAAACTTATCAAAAAGAACCTTAGCCTCTTCCGAGGTCGATGTCCAAGAGATTTTTTCTGCTTCATTAGCCTCAGAACACGAAATTATAGTTAAAGTAGTTATTAATAAAAGAATTAATTTTTTCATTGTTTTAGTATTAGATTAAAAAAGTTGGATAATGTATAGACTTAATATATAGCAGACAAAAAGCACTACTGATTTGATTAAAGATTTTATAGCTGTATTGACATGTATGAATTTTGTAAACG
>CAJWAE010000088.1 GCA_913020075.1 uncultured Flavobacteriaceae bacterium | reverse complement strand
TTATGATTTATAAAAAACAAGATCGTCCAATGTGTGGATGCGGAAATACGCAAGATCCAAATGGATATTGTGACGGCTCACACCTTAATAAATAAATGACGCTCTATTATATTCCTGGAGACACGAGTAATCAAATTGTAAGTGTCTAAGAAATCTCTTGGCGTAAAATAGATGTTCGATATTTCAATAAAGTTATCTACTATTTAATTCGAAGTTTACGTTTTGGCTTTTTTTAGGGCTAAAACATTGATTAGCCTTATGACTAGATATTTAATAGATCTAAAAAACATTCTTTAATTTGACTTAATGAATGTTTTGTCGATTGAATGATTACAAAAATCACATATAATACTATTTATTTTTATCCTAATTTTCCTGCAATAAAACCTGTAGTCCATGCTGCTTGAAAATTAAAACCTCCAGTTATAGCATCTATATCGAGCACTTCTCCTGCGAAATAAAGATTTGGACAGCTTTTACTTTGCATTGTTTTTAAATCTATATTTTTAAGTTTAATTCCTCCACATGTCACAAATTCTTCTTTAAAAGTGGTTTTACCGACAACACTATAAGTGTCGCTAGATAACAATTCCACTAAATGGCGTATTTTTTTTTTGCCTAGTTCGCACCATTTCTTATCCAATGGAATTCCGCTTTTTTTGATTAAGTATTGCCATAAGCGGTTTGGTAAAAGAAATCCTTTTTTCTTTAATAAAGTTTTTTGAGGATACTGATCAGCAAATTCTTGTAATTTTAGAAACAGTACCTCTGTATTCCTTTCCATTACCCAGTTAATTTCAATTTCAAAAGTATAATTAAGATCATTAAGAATTCTTGCCCCTAAAGCTGAAGCTTTCAAAATAGCCGGTCCACTCATTCCCCAATGAGTAATTAATAGAGGTCCTTTTGTTTCTATGGATGTACCCTTTATTTTAATTTGAGCTTGTTCAATAGTAACGCCCATCATCTGTGTAATTGATTCATGGGGCATATTAAAAGTAAACAATGAAGGCACAGGAGTACTAATAGAATGTCCTAAGTTTAATAACCATTCAAAACCTTTTCTCTTTGGACTACCACCAGATGCGACTACTACGTAATCAAATATTTGAGGTTGAATTTTGTTTTGAATGTGTAAGAGCCATTGTAAGTTTTTTTTTACCAAACTTTTAATAGCACTATTGTATTCAATTACTACTTCTGATTTTTTAGCTTGATTAATTAAACAATCAATAATACTCTGTGAGTTATTTGAAACTGGAAAAACCTTACCATCAATTTCAGTCTTTAAAGAAACACCTCTACTTTCAAACCATTTTTGGGTATCAGTAGTGTCGAATTTAAAAAAACTATTTCTTAATTGTTTTCCTCCTCTTGGATATGCTCCGCAGAGTATTTCGAGATCTGTGACCGCATTTGTTACGTTACATCGACCACCACCAGAAATTTTTACTTTTGTTAATACTTTTGTTGTCTTTTCAAAGAGTGTGATTTTAGCAGAAGGGTTGTGTTCCTTTACTGAAAGAGCAGTAAAAAAACCAGCAGCACCCCCACCTATAACTGCAACTTTTATATCAGCTTTCATAATTTTATTTTGTTGTGGTAGTTTTATTACTGATGATTTCCTGTAACATAAACCCTAGTAATACGGTTAAAATTGCACCAATAACATTTAACCATAAAAAACTTACAGCATCTTGATAAAATAAATAAAGAATAAATCCTTCAGAAAAAACAGCAGCCCAAAAAACAGCTTTTCCCATTATAGATTTGATAAATATAGCAATAAGGAATATACCCAAAATAGTTCCGTAAAATATAGAACCAATTATATTGACTAATTGAATGAGGTTTTCAAATAGATTGCCAACACTGGCAAACAGTATTGCAATTATCCCCCATATTAATGTAAAACTCTTGGAAGCATTCACATAATGCTTAGGGGATTTATCTTTGATATTTCGCTGATATAAGTCAACTGTAGTAGTTGCTGCTAAAGCATTCAATTCTGAGGCTGTTGAACTCATAGCTGCTGAGAATATAACAGCAAGAAGCAAACCGATTAGCCCTGTGGGTAAATAGTTTAATATAAAAGAAATAAAGACATAATCTTTATCGTTAGTTTCTTGTGAAGAGTCTGCTTGTAATATCATCTTTTTAGCAATCTCTCGTTGTTCTTTTTCGATTTTAGTTAGTCTTTTTATTTCTTTTTGTAGTGTTTCTGAATTTTGAAATTTAGTTTTTAAAAGAGCATTCTTAAGTTGCTCTTGAGTTATTATATTTTCATTTTCTAAGCTTTTAAAAGCTTGAGATTGAGTTGAATTTTGAACTGCTATAATTGCTTTAGGATTAAAATTTATTGGTGAATATTCAAATTGATAAAAAATAAAAACCATTACACCCACTAGAAGTATAAAAAATTGCATTGGGATCTTAAGAATCCCATTCATAATTAATCCCATTTGACTTTCTTTGAGAGACTTTCCTGAGAGGTATCTTTGAACTTGAGATTGATCGGTTCCAAAATAGGAGAGAGCCAAAAATAAACCACCTGTAATACCACTCCAAAACGTATATCGACTGTTTAAGTCAAAACTAAAATCCAAAACATTTAATTTTCCTGCATTACCAGCCAGAGTTAATGCTTCAGAGAATCCTATGCCCTCAGGGAAACGATTTATAATGAATCCAAAAGCTAGAAACATTCCTAAAAATATAATAAACATCTGTTGTTTTTGAGTAACATTCACTGCTTTTGTTCCTCCAATCATGGTGTAAGTAATGACCAAAATACCCACTAAAAACACCAATATTTTTAAATTCCAACCAAGCACAACACTTAGAATAATAGCAGGTGCATAAATTGTAATTCCTGCAGCTAAACCTCTTTGTATTAAAAATAACAGGGCTGTAAAAGTCCGAACCCTTAAATCAAAGCGTTCTTCAAGAAACTCATATGCAGTGTATACCTTAAGTCGGTGATAAACAGGTATAAAAAAAAGACATATAATAAGCATAGCAAACGGAAGGCCAAAGTAAAATTGAACAAATCCCATTCCGTCATGAAACGCTTGACCTGGTGTTGATAAAAAAGTTATTGCACTAGCTTGAGTTGCCATTACAGATAACCCTACAGTCCACCATCGAGCTTCGTTACCTCCTTTTAAATACTCCTTGATATCTTTATGACTATTATTTTTCCATACTCCATAGAGTACAATAAACGATAGGGTGACAATTAATATAATCCAATCTAGTATTTGCATTAGTTATAGTTATTCATGAATATGTAAAAACATACCCAATAGATAAGATTTAAACCAATTAAAGAAAAATAAGTACTTTTTTTCATTGTCCGTATGAAATTAGATTTGCAAATAATCGATAAGCACCAGGAACACCTTCTGGAAGTTCTCTAAAGAAACTTAATCCAGTAAAAATAAATTTACCTTTACCATAATCAGCTAAAAGTAAACTACCTTTTTTTGAGCTTTCTCCAACATCATTCATGGAAAGTATTGCTTTATAATTTTTATCCCAATTATTTGAAAAATACAAACCTCTTTCTTGAACCCATCCATTAAAATCGTCTTGAGTTATTTTATTAGGAAAATTTAATATTCTGTGATCAGGCTGTAAAAAAGTAACTTTGGAAAATTCATTTGTTACTCGGTCTCTAGAAAAACTAATTGGATAAGGACCTACTATAGAGCCATCTAGACCTCTACTTGTATTGTATTGCACAATAACTGTTCCTCCTTGAGCAACATATTTCCAAAGAATTTCGTTTTTAAAGGATAGATCTTGATGAACATTAAAAGCACGAATTCCAACCACAAGAGTAGGGAAGGGCAAAAGGTTACTTAAACGTAATTCATCTATTGTAAATTCAGTAACTTGTATTCCTATATTTCGTAAACTTTCAGCCACTTTATCGCCTGCTCCTTTTAAATAAGCAATTTGTTTAACTGAGCTTTTTAAATCAATTTTTACTGCTTTAGATGAATTAGGAGATACTAAATATTGTTTTGAAATGTGAGGGTATTTAATTGTTTCTAATTTCATAGTATAACTATTTTCACGATGTATAACTAACGAAGAAAAAATAGCTGTAGTGTCCTTTTCTGGTGGTGTGACTTCAAAAATAAATTCTTTAGACCCCCCAGCTTGAATAATATTGAATTTCTGTGAATCTGGAATAACTTTCCAATTTTCTGGAGTTAACAATTTCACTAATCCGTTTGTATTTTGTGCATTTGATTGCACTTGAATTCGAACTTGTTTTGGCAAATCATGATTAAAAATTATAACTGATTCGTTGAGTTTTGTGATTATTTTTGGGAGTAATTGAAAATTCTCA
>CAJWAE010000087.1 GCA_913020075.1 uncultured Flavobacteriaceae bacterium | reverse complement strand
TTGGAATTTAAATATTTAAAGGAGATTACCAACGAAATTATTAGCACTGATTTTTTTAATGATTACGTGAATATTCAATTTCCCAATGAGGCAGATGATAAAAATTGTATTGTAAAAATTTTTAAAAATAAAATTGCCCCTTCAGATTATTTGCAAGAACACATTCAAGACCATCGTTTAACTTGGACAGATGATTTTCCATTAATAAACACATATTTTTTAAAGGAACTTAAGCAACTTAATATTAATGATTCACAAAGTTTGAGATTTCCAAAACCAATTGAAAATGATGAGGATTTGGAATTTGGAATTAATCTTTTAGAAAAAGTGATATTAAATGATGCTCAATTACAGTCTGAACTTAAAGGTAAAACACCAAATTGGGATGAACAAAGAATCGCGCAACTAGATAATGTTTTACTTAAAATTGCAATTACTGAATTATTATTTTTCCCAACTATTCCTGTAAATGTATCTTTAAATGAATATCTTGAAATTGCAAAAGATTACTCTACACCTAAGAGTAATCATTTTGTTAACGGAGTATTAGATAAATTAGTTAAAGAATTTGAAACTGAAAAGAGATTGAACAAAAAGGGAAGAGGCTTGTTATAACAAGTTTTTTTATTACTTTTGAGTTCACATAATTTATAAATGAATGAAAAATTTTTTAACACTTTGTATAGCCTTGACTGTTATTATGATTACTTCATGTCAAGACAGTGCTACAAAAAAAGAATCTAATAGTGCCACATTAGCCCCTGCTTCTCAGACAGAGGGTTCACCTGTGATCTCTTTTGATAAAACTTCTCATGATTTTGGAACAATCAATGAAGGTGAGAGAGTTACTACAACATTTAATTTCACTAATACAGGCGGTTCGGATCTTATTATTGTTGATGCAAGAGGAAGTTGCGGATGTACTGTCCCTTCATATCCTAAAAACACTCCAATTGCTCCAGGTGCAACAGGAAAAATTGAAGTAAGTTTTGATTCAAGTAATAAGCCAGGAATGCAACAGAAATCTGTTACACTTTCAGCAAATACTGCTTCTGGAAGAGAAATGCTTAGAATTAAATCTAACGTAACCCCAGATCCATTGAAACAACAACAGCGTGATGCTGCTGCCAAAGCCCAAAATTAACACATCTAAATCTTAAAATAATGTCTGAAGCTTTTTCTGGACAACTACCTTTTTTACTTTTAATGGTAGTTGTATTTTTCTTTTTTATTATTCTTCCTCAGCAAAGAAGACAGAAAAAAGAAAAGAATTTTATGAACTCTTTAAAAAAAGGCGATCGTATTATAACTAAAAGTGGATTACATGCCAAAATTATGGAACTGAATGATAAAGATAATACTTGTGTCATGGAGACTTTAGCAGGAAAGCTCAAAATTGAGCGTTCTGCAATTTCATCAGACATGAGCTTGAAATTAAATCCTCCTCCTGCTAAAAAATAATAGATTTTAATCCCGCTATAAGCGGGATTTTTTATAGTTATGTATAAACGAGTTTTAAGACCATTTTTATTCCTTTTCGACCCTGAATGGGTTCACCACGCTGTTTTTAGTTTAATTAAATCAGTTCACAGGATTCCTGGGATGGGGTTTTTGTTACGTGTATTATATCAAGTAAAAGATAAAAGATTAGAGAAGACCCTTTTTGGCTTAAATTTCCCAAACCCAGTTGGATTAGCAGCTGGTTTTGATAAGGATGCTAAATTATTTAAAGAATTAAATAATTTTGGTTTTGGCTTTATTGAGATTGGTACAGTAACTCCTAAGCCTCAGCCAGGAAATCCTAAAAAACGAATGTTTCGTCTATTAGAAGATTATGGGCTCATAAATCGTATGGGATTTAACAATGAAGGGTTAGAAGCTGTAGTTCATCGGCTAAAAAAAAATAAGGATGTCTTAATAGGAGGTAATATTGGTAAAAATAAAGCAACCTCAAATGATGATGCTGTTAATGATTATCTAATTTGTTTTGAATCACTTTTTCCTCATGTTGATTATTTTGTAGTTAATGTAAGCTCACCTAATACGCCTAATCTGAGATCCCTTCAGGAAAAAGAGCCTTTGACTTATCTTTTAAAAACTTTGAAGAACTTAAACCTAAAAAAAGATAAACCAAAACCGATTTTACTTAAAATTGCACCTGATTTGTCAAATAAACAGTTGTTAGATATAATTGACATAATTAATTCTGTGAAAATTGACGGTGTAATTGCAACCAATACTACTCTTTCAAGAGAAGGATTAAAGTCAAAAAATAAAAATCAAATTGGTGGATTGAGCGGTAAACCAATTACCGATCGTAGTACAGAAATAATTCGTTTTTTAAGTGAGAATAGTAATAAATCCTTCGCAATAATTGGAGTAGGAGGTATTCATTCTCCGAAAGATGCGATTGACAAATTGGATGCTGGAGCTGATTTGATTCAGTTATATACGGGATTTATTTACGAGGGACCGAGTATAATAAAACAGATTAATAAGGTTTTAGTTAAAAGGGTTAGTCAAAATAGCTAAACGTTTCTCCAGGTTTTATATTTTGAAGTGTTTCGTAAAGCAATTTAATAACATCTTCTACATCGTCACGATGGACCATCTCTACAGTAGTGTGCATATAGCGTAATGGCAAAGAGATCAAAGCTGAGGCTACTCCGCCGTTACTGTACGCAAAAGCATCAGTGTCAGTTCCAGTATACCTAGATGAGGCTAATCGTTGAAAGGAAATTTTATTTTTTTCTGCAGTTTCAATAATACGTTCTCTTAAATTGTTTTGTACTGCGGGAGCATAAGAAATTACTGGTCCTTTTCCTATTTCGATAAGTCCTTCCTGCTTTTGATTTATCATCGGAGTTGTGGTGTCATGACATACGTCTGTAACTAGAGCAACATTGGGCTTAATTGTTTGTGTAATCATTTCAGCTCCCCGTAATCCAACTTCTTCTTGTACCGAGTTGGTTATGTATAAACCAAAAGGAAGTTTAATTTTATTTTCAGAAAGTAGTCGTGCTACTTGTGCAATCATGAATCCTCCAGCACGGTTGTCAATGGCTCTGCATATAAATTTATCTTTATTCAAAACCTTAAAAGTATCAGGATAGGTTATTACGCAGCCAACATGTACCCCCATTTTTTCAACTTCTTTTTTGTTCTTAGCTCCAATGTCAATAAAAATATTATCTAATTTCGGAACTTCTTCTTTGCCACTTTTTCGAGTATGAATAGCGGGCCAACCAAAAACACCTTGAACAATCCCTTTTTTTGTATGAATATTAACCCATTTCGAAGGAGCAATTTGATGATCACTTCCTCCGTTTCGTATTACATAGATCAATCCCTTATCAGTAATGTAGTTCACATACCAAGAAATTTCATCTGAGTGACCTTCAATTACGACCTTATACTGAGCTTTAGGATTAATTACACCAACAGCAGTTCCATACACATCTGTGATAAATTCATCTACATAGGGTTTTAGATAATCCATCCAAATTTTTTGACCACTACTTTCATAGCCTGTAGGTGATGCATTATTTAAATATTTCTCTAAAAACGTTATTGCTTTTTTATCCAGAATGTTCATAAATATTAGATTCAAATTTTAAGAAAATCAAAAGTAAGAATATTATCAAATATAATAGGCTCACTTAAAATATTTGTAATTTTAACCCCATGAAAAAAGCCTTATTCTATTTTTTTTTATGCTTATCATTACCTGGCTTTTGCCAAGAGTATAAAGTGCCAGATAATTTTGATGGAGAATTGTTGTATAAATTTGAGACTGATTCTATTCCAGATTCAGGAATTCGATTAAAAGAAGTGATCCTTTTTCAGCCTCTAAAATTTAAGAGTATGAAACAGCTTAGGGAATATGTTATCCTTAGGAATCGAACGCTAAGAGTCTACCCATACGCCAAGCTAGCTTCAGATCGTCTGGACACTTTGAGCAATCGATTAGATAATATAAAAGGGAATAGACGTAAGAAAGTTTACCTTAAACGAATTGAAAAATTTATTTATGGTGAATTTGAAATTGAATTAAAAAAACTCTCTAGGTCCCAAGGTCGTATTTTGATCAAATTAGTACATAGACAAACAGGTTCAACTTCTCATGAACTTATCAAAGAACTTCGTAATGGATGGAAAGCAATGATTTATCAAACTACAGCGTCATTATTTAAGCTTTCTTTAAAAGACACATACACTCCTGAAAAAAATTATGAAGACTTTTTAATTGAAGATATCTTACAACGCGCCTATGGAGATGGATTAATAGAATTAGATCCTACTGCATTAACCTATGATTTGGATAAACTATATACTCTATGGAAAGCTCCAAAGACACCGCTATCAAAGGATTTAAAAAATAATCCAACATTTAAAAAAAAATCATTGTAAAAGTGCTTGTGGGTAAGTAAAAGCG
>CAJWAE010000086.1 GCA_913020075.1 uncultured Flavobacteriaceae bacterium | reverse complement strand
TAGGCCTAAATTAAAAAGTAAATTAGTTGAAAATATGTTTTTCACAGGACAGTTATCTGTACCAGGACCAGGGGTGCCACCGGCAATAGTTTCAGGGAAATTAGTTTCAGAACTTATCAGCTCAACTAATCCTTAGGGTTTAGAACCCACCAAATAAATTCGTATTCGCTATCACGAACAGCAATAACAGAATCTAATAATTCAGTGCTTTGAACTAGTGAGTTTTTGTAATTTTGAAGTTGTTCTTGTATACTAAACTCCCACAATTCTAGTCTCTTGAAGAGATTATATTGAATAAATTTATCATTCTGAATATACTTCCGATTTTCTATCCAGAATTCATTGTAATCTACGTCAACCCATGGTAAATCATACACCCATTTATTTGCTATTCGATCAACAAATTGAAGGACATAACGCTCCTCATTTTTACCTGTGTTTTCAATCAAATATTTTAAATCAGTCCCATCGTAAATTTTTGTCATATCTAAACCAACTTCCTTGGGTAATAATCGAAAAGTACCATCTAATTTAATGGCATCAAAATTTACCCGTGGAGGATTAAAGGGATCTCGCTGAGTGTACATACCCATTGGTGAGAAGTAATATTTTCCATCTGGTTCTTCTTCGTCATCCATGAAATCAATGAAAATACTATCATTATCCTTATCCCATTTATCATATTGTGTTCTATATAAAGCTGCTACCCAATCAATTTGTTCAATATAAGTGTCAGTGTAAGAAATCATTTTATCGATTTCTTCTCTTAGGTTTTCTAAATTTTCTATACCATCAGCTCTGTTATCTGACTCACCCCCTTGCTGCTCAATTCCAAAAGATACCGTTACACCAAAAACTAAAATAATAAATTCAACAATTGACTTTTTGAATCGATCAAAAAAATCTTTAATATCAAAACGATCTCCTAGAGTTATTAACTTTAAAAACCAATTAAGCTTTTCCTTTTCAATTCCAGCAGATTTGGATGCATTTGCGTATTCCTCCTCTGAAATGACTCCATCATTATCGGTATCAATTTTATCAAAATCACTTTTTTTTGACATAATTATCGAATTTTGTTCAGGTACAACAAAAAATTATTCTGAATTAATTGTAACATATT
Source organism: uncultured Flavobacteriaceae bacterium (assembly GCA_913020075.1). Taxonomy (GTDB): domain Bacteria; phylum Bacteroidota; class Bacteroidia; order Flavobacteriales; family Flavobacteriaceae; genus MS024-2A. Next base: position 3,363 of record CAJWAE010000086.1, on the reverse strand, counting down.
GTAAAAGTATTAAAAAAAATAACTGTGTTAGAATCATTAACAGCATATATTTTTTTATGAAATTACTTTTTATCATTATTTACAAATGATATTGAAGGATTATAAATTTCTTTTATTAAATTAAATAATTCATTTTCAAAAGCTTTAAAAACTGTTTGGCTCATCATTAAAATTTCTTTTTTCTTTGAATTTTCTTTTACATGAACCGGTAAAAATTCATTTTCAAAGCTTTTTAAAGGAATAACTCCAACTAAAACATTTTGGCTTTTATATTCCTCTTTAAACATATAAGCATACAAAAGGACTTGGAACATAGCACTTTTTTCAAAGTGAAGTATTATTTCGCTCCAATTAGTAAAAGTAAGATTTTTTGCTGCTATATTTCCTGTTTTATAATCTACAAATCGAATATCTCCATTCCACTGATCGATTCGATCTACTGTACCTTTTATAGTTATTGTTTTTTGAATTTTTTTTACTAAAATAGGGATTGAGAATTTACGTTCGAGTGATAAAATCTTTAGGATATTCCCTTTTTTTATTTCTGCCTTTTCTTTGACCAAAAAGTTTCTTAGAACACTTTCCGTAACCTTATAAATTAGAAAATTCTTTCCTGTTTTTAAAACATAATTTTTGTTGGATTTTGCAAAAGCAATTTCTATTTTTTTTGTAAGATTTAAAAGCATTTGATCGTAATACTCTTCTTTCATTTCCTTAATTAAATAAGGCTGATACAGTTTTTCTAAGACTTCGTGCATAATAGTTCCTCTATCTAAAGCAGTAAGATTTTCCTCTTGTAAATCCTGATGTTTTATTTTTAACATCCTTTGCTGATAAAAAAAATAAGGATTTCGAATGTATTGAGAAAGTGATGATGGAGAAAAACCTTCCTTTCCAATCTCATCTAATTGTTTTAAAACAGCTTTGGTTTTAAAAGCTTCTTTTTGAATTGAATATGAGTTTTTAATAGCAAGATCAGCTTGCTTATGCACCAATTCATGTTCAGGTGACTTAAAATATTCTAAGTGCATTATAAACCTACTTTTTTCTCCTGAAAAAAGACCTTGTGGAATAGAATTATATATCAAAAAAATATTTTTTGCCCGTTGAATTAGTCTAAAAAAATGGTACGCATAAAGATGATCTTGTTCTATAAAAGTATTCATCCCAAATTTCTTTCGTACGTCAAAAGGAATTAATGAGAAAGGAGTTTTTCCATAAGGTAAAATACCTTCATTTAAATTAGTTATTATAACGTTATCAAAGTCTAATAAACGAGTTTCTAAAACACCCATAATCTGAACACCAGAGAGGGCATTTCCAGTAAAATCTATTTGTTCTTTTTGCACCATCATCTCAAAAATCATTTTAACATCCAATAGTGTCTTAATCGACTTTTTTTCAAGATGACTTTTAATTATAGATTCCCATAAAGAAATGATTTTCTTACAACATTCTACTAAAATCCAATCTTTACTATTAGAATCTTGAAATTCTAAAAATAATTGTGAGAAAAATTTCATACGATTTAGAAATATTGATGTTTTCTCAAATGGCTTAAAAAGAAGATCTGCTGGCTTAGACTTATTAACTAACTCTTCAGAGGGAATATAAAGCCTATTAGTATACTCAGAGCTGCAAAGTAATTGATTAATATTTAATCCTGATTTACCTAAAAATTCTCCAACTTGAGCTGTATGAATAAGGTCTTTAATGTGATTATACCGAAACCCTTCTTCTTGGAGTTCCTCTAGGCTTTCAAATAGTTTTAAAAAAAAACTGACAATTACGGTATTCTTTAAAGGATATCCCATAGTTACATTCCAAGGCATACCATCATTGGGAAGTGCTGATAACATTGGGAGAAGTAATCCCTCATCGCCTAGAACAATAGCTGTAGATTTATTTGGGTTTTCAGAATAAAGTGATGCTGCTAAGTGAACTGCGGTTTTAGCTTGCATAATATTTTTTGCAGCACTAATGATTTCAATTCTTTTTGGATTAGAAAAGAAAGATGAAAAATTTAATTTAGATTTCTTTTTAAGAAGTTTCCAATTTGAAAAATAGTTTCGTATAAAATATCCTGCTCCATGGAATGGATCATTATAAAAATTATTGTCAATATCCCATAATATTTCTGCCTTATCAGCTGCTATTAATTCTTGAATAATGGTTTGTTCTGATAAAGTTAATGCATTAAAACCCACAAAATAATGAAAAGGAATATCTAATGAGTTTGTGTAAAATTCCAAGTTACTAACTGCTTCTCTGAGTTGCATACCGGAATACGCTTTTTGATTTCTCAATAATTTCAAATAGAATTCATTATAGTATTTTGGTATTTTAGTTTGAAATTCCATATGATGGTTAATTAAAAATCCGTCTCCTTCGGATTTCCATTTTTCTAGAGCATCAACTGCACCCATAAAACTGAATATTGATTTTGGATCAACCAACTGAGCATCAATTTCATTAAACTCTTGCAAAATAGTAGGTGCCCAATTAAAAAACTGACTGAAAGTATCTTGATCTTTTTCAGGAGTTTCGTTCTGGTAAAGGTCATAAAAGGAATAAAGCAAATCAATTTTTGAAATTGATTTCAGCCCTGAAAGATCTTCTAAAAAGCTTTCTATACTTATTATTTCTGGTGCTATGCAGGGCTTATTAATAATTTTTTTTAAAGCCTCTTTTAAGAAAATTGTTGCACGAATACTCGGAACAATAATCTTAACCCGATCCAATTCATGATTTGAAGTTAAAATAATTTTAGCAACATCGTCCAAAAAAGTTTGCATCCTTAAATGTAAAAAATTGAGGTAAGCTATCCTTGTTTTAACAAAGATAATCCTCTTATTTTATTCTGTTTTTAATTCAATTAAGCATTTCGACATTTATCTCGTGATCAATATAAACTAAAAATTTTTTGATTGTTAAATAACCCATTTCTTCTAAAATGGTTCCATAGAAATTAATTTGATTTATGTCTGCTTGCTTGGGTTTTCCTGATTTGTAATCTATAAGACTGGCTGAACCGTCTTTTGAAATATTCATTCTATCTGGTCGAATAGTTTCACCATTTGGGATTAGTATGTCCTTTTCACATAGTATATAGTCATTCTCCTTATAGAATTTGCTGATAGAAGGGTGTTTTATAATTTCTGAAAGTTTATTTGAAATAAAGTGTTTGATGTTTTCATCATAAGTTCCTGTTGAAAAGTGTTCTTCTAAAACCTTAGGAAGCATTTCGGCATGTGTTATTTTAGCTAAAATGTCGTGAATTAACAGACCTGTTTGCTGAGCATCTAATTTTGGTTTATCTGATTTTTTTGAAGCAATCAATCGTGTTTTCCATTTTTTTGATAC
>CAJWAE010000085.1 GCA_913020075.1 uncultured Flavobacteriaceae bacterium | reverse complement strand
TACCAATTAATCCAACATCATCATACGCAATATTTCATGGAGATATAAATGCAGCAGAGCAGCACATACCAGCACAGTCAACAATTGTAGAATTCGGAATATTTAATTAATAAAAAACTATGGCATCATCATTAACAACAACTTTAACGTTATCTAGTACAGACATTTCATCTGATACTTTATCATTTTCAGTTTCTGAAACTCTATCATTAACGGGTTCAGGAGGTGTAAAAAGATTTAATATAGATGCAAAATATACTGGATCAACACCAAGAGATAACCATCCTTTACAATTTGAAAATTTACCTAAAGTAGGAGCAGTAGGAGTAGATGATAAAGTAGGATATGAATTATATGCAGGTTCAGGATCTAAAAATGCTTCATTACCCTTAGGTATAACTGGTTCTCAATCACATACCCCAACTTATCTTTACTTAAAAAATATAACAGGTAGTGGATTTAGTGCATCAAAAGGAGGCCCAACAACATCTTCTAATGTACATTTATTTATAAGTGGTGCAGGAAGTAATAATGGAGGAGCTACTGGTAGTTATGACATAGCTGTTGTACAACAAGGAAGTTTCTTATATCTACCAATTAACCCAAATACATCTTATTATGTTTATACCCCAACAGGTAGTGGTGGAGCGATAGGATCAGGATTAACAGGTACACTTGTAGAATTTGGAGTATTTAAATAAAGCATTATAATATAATATAATGACCCCTATGAAGTCTTTCAACAAAGTTGAAGGACTTCTCTCTTCTCGCCGTAAAATCGAGAAAGAAATTGCCAAAGCCAGTAAACGTTTTGGAGACGCTTTCAACAAAGAAGAGTTTGTAAACACAAACACGCGTGTTAAAGACTATCAGGAAAAAGCAAATGCCATCTTGAAAAGACTAGGGAAGTCTTTAGAGTTGGAAAATCTAGAGGATGTAAAGGCTTTGATTGAAGAATTAGAAATTGCTTGTCCTGAATCCGGATCACGAAATTGGACTGAGGTTAAACAGTTTAATTTGATGTTTGGAACAAAATTAGGTGCCTCTGCAGAATCAGCAATGGATCTTTTTCTACGTCCTGAAACTGCACAGGGTATTTTTGTTAATTTTCTTAATGTTCAGAAAACCGGGAGAATGAAACTTCCCTTTGGAATTGCACAAACTGGAAAAGCTTTTCGAAATGAAATAGTTGCACGCCAATTTATTTTTAGAATGCGAGAATTTGAACAAATGGAAATGCAGTTTTTTATCCCTCCAGGTACACAAAAAGAATGGTATAAGAAATGGAAAGAAACCCGACTAAAATGGCATTTAGTTTTAGGTATGGGAGAGGATAATTATCGCTTTCATGATCATGAAAAACTAGCTCACTATGCTGATGACGCAACAGATATTGAATTTCGTTTCCCCTTTGGATTCAAAGAATTAGAGGGAATTCATTCTAGAACAGATTTTGACTTGAGCAATCACGAAAAACACACAGGAAAAAAATTACAATATTTTGATCCAGAGCTCAACGAAAGCTATGTTCCGTTCGTGGTGGAAACTTCTATTGGTCTGGACAGGATGTTCTTAGCAGTATTTTCAAAAGCACTTACTGAGGAAGTTTTAGAAGATGGATCTTCACGGATTGTATTGAAATTACCTCCTTCATTAGCACCCACAAAAGTTGCCGTATTGCCATTAGTTAAAAAAGACGGACTTCCAGAATTAGCAAAAAAAATCATTAGTGATTTAAAATGGGCAATGACATCAGCTTATGATGAAAAAGACGCAGTAGGAAGGCGATATAGAAGACAAGATGCTATTGGAACACCATATTGTGTTACGGTAGACCACCAAAGCTTAGAAGACCATACAGTTACTATTCGTGAACGTGATACGATGAAGCAAGAACGCATTCTAATTACCTCTTTAAAACAGACCATAAGCGATAAAGTTTCAATAGAGACATTATTACGAAAGCTTTGAAAGCACTTTATTTAAATGCCATTTATTAAAATGAATTACGAGAACGATAACTATTTTTTATCTTCGTGAAAAAAGAATTTGAAAATACTTTCTTATAACGTGAACGGGATTCGTGCTGCATTAAAAAAGGGCTTTGCAGATTGGCTTAAAACTACTGAAGCAGATCTTATCTGTATTCAAGAAACTAAAGCTCTCGAAGATCAGGTTGATACTTCAGTTCTTAAAGATTTAGGATATTACCACTATTGGTTTTCAGCTCAAAAAAAAGGTTACAGTGGTGTAGCTATTTTTTCTAAAAAAAAACCTAATAAGGTTATTTTTGGAAGTGGAATTGATCATATGGATTTTGAAGGAAGAATTATTAGAGCTGATTTTGATTCATTTTCTGTAATGAGTTTATATTTACCATCAGGAACTAATTTAGACCGGCTAGATTATAAGTTTAAGTTTATGAAAGAATTTAAAGAATATATTTACGGTTTAAAACAAGAAATCCCTCGACTGATTATTTGTGGAGATTATAATATTTGTCATCAAGCTATTGATATTCATGATCCTGTTCGCAATAAAAAAGTTTCTGGATTTTTACCTGAAGAACGGATTTGGCTCGAAGGATTTCTTCAATCAGGATTTATCGATTCTTTTAGACATTTAAATTCAGAGTCTGACCAATATAGTTGGTGGAGCTATCGTGCCAATTCAAGAAATAATAACAAAGGATGGCGTATTGATTATGCTTTGGTAAGTGATTCACTTAAAGAAAATATTAAAAGAGCTTATTTATTGCCTGAAGCCAAGCATTCTGATCACTGTCCGCTGGGCGTTGAACTAAAATTTTAATTATGAATAAAACAACGTTTATTTTTTTAATTATTTTTTCTTTAAGCATAAATAGCTGTATTTCTACTAAAATTTTTAATGACTTAGAGGCTCGATATTTTATTCTTAAAAAAGAACGAATTGAATTATTGGAATCAGCTGATTCTCTTCAGCAAACATTTGATACGGTAAATTCAAAATTGCAAGATAATAATCGTTATTTGGAACTCTCAAGGGATAGTATACGTTCTGGGTTATTTGAGATTAAATCTTTAGAAAATTCCTATTTTTTATTAAAGGATAATAATGAAAATATAATTCAAAATCGAATAGCTGTTAATAATTCATTACTAAAAAAAATGGCATTAAAAGAAACGGAATTACAATATCGTTCTGAAAGAGTAGATCAATTAGAGCGTATGATAAATAAACAAAAGATTGCTCTTAATGAGCTTAAAGAAAGTCTTTCAAATGCCTTATTAAATTTTAAAGGAAAAGGATTGAAAGTTGAGCAGCTCAATGGAAAGGTATATGTTTCTATGGAAAACAAATTACTTTTTAAATCAGGAAGCTGGGATGTTGAAGAGAATGGAAAAAAAGCTTTAATCCAATTATCCGAAGTATTGGAAGTAAATCCGGAGATTTCGATTCTGATAGAAGGGCATACGGATAATGTTCCTTTTAGTCTTAAAGGTGAATTGGAATCTAATTGGGATTTGTCAACTAAAAGAGCTACCGCAGTTGTTAACATTATTTTACAGAATAATTTAATCTTGCCTCAAAATCTTACAGCAGCCGGAAGGAGTGAATATCTTCCTATAGCACTAAATAGTTCTAAAGAAGGGCGAGCCTCTAATAGAAGAATTGAGATCATTTTAAGTCCTTCATTTGATGATATTGCATCACTTTTACAAGCTAATTAATAATACTATGGACTTTAACAATATTCCTCAAACAGACATTAATGTTAGTAAAATATGTCTTGGTACAATGACTTGGGGTAGGCAAAACACCCAGGCAGAGGCACATGAACAGATGGATTATGCTATTGATAACGAAGTAAATTTTTTTGACACCGCTGAGCTATATCCTGTACCTCCAAGAGAAGAGGAACAAGGTGAAACAGAACGTTATATTGGTACTTGGTTTCAAAAAACAGGTTTACGAAAAAAAGTAATTTTAGCCTCTAAAATAGCTGGACCAGCTCAGTTTACTCGACATATTCGAACTGAAAAATCCTATACAAAAGAGACCATAGATACCGCCATCCACAATAGTTTAAAGCGCTTACAAACTGACTATATTGATTTGTACCAGCTTCACTGGCCAGAACGTCCCACCAATTATTTTGGAAAAAGAGGGTATCATTATAAAAAAGATGATTCATGGGATGAAAATTTTGAATTAGTATTGGATTCACTTAGCCTTCATGTTAAAAAAGGGAACATTCGACATATTGGTCTTTCTAATGAAACTCCATGGGGAACAATGCGTTTTTTACAAACAGCAGACATTGGTCTCCCTCGTGTAAGAACAATTCAAAACCCTTATTCACTTCTTAATCGAACGTTTGAGATTGGAAATGCAGAGGTCTGTCACCGCGAAAAAACAGGACTTTTAGCATATTCGCCTCTAGCTTTTGGTGTTCTTTCAGGTAAATATCGTGAAGGTAAACTTCCAAAAAATTCTCGTTTAAAATTATTTCCCAATTACAATCGCTATAGTACAGAAAGGTGTCAGCAAGCAGTAGATGCATATTATCTTTTAGCAAAAAAAAATGATTTAACACTAACTCAAATGGCTCTTGCCTTTGTGAATGATCGACCTTTTGTTACCAGTAATATTATTGGAGCAACAACAATAGAACAGTTGAAAGAAAACATTAATACCAATAAAATAACTTTAAGTGAGTCTGTTTTAGAAGAAATTGATTACATCCAAGAGCAATTTCCTAATCCAGCACCCTAGTCTTTTCCGCTATTTTTAAAATCTTTTAAAGGTTATTTACTGTTTTTTAGCTTTATAATTTTGATTTTTTGTCAATATTCTGATTGATTTCTATAGCAGCATCCAGATAAGTATAGATGTCTGGGGTAAAAGGATCCCCATTTTTACTTTTAGGACCTTTGAGGT
>CAJWAE010000084.1 GCA_913020075.1 uncultured Flavobacteriaceae bacterium | reverse complement strand
ATAAATGTATTTGCCAATGAAAGCGCAGGTACCACATCGGTTGTTTATAATTTCCCTATTGGGAGTAACGAAGCTAATCCGGAAAATTCTTATTCTGGATTGTGGATGAGAATTGTGCTAGACTTTAACCAAGAGCTTTAAATTAAGGATTATAAAGTTTTTAATGGAGATTGCCTAACGACACATCTGCATTGTTATCCCCCCCTAAAATCAAAGATTAGCTAATTAAGCGCAAGTTATTAAACCTTGCGCTTTTTTTAAATACATTTATGCTAACCGAAAAGTTTGCTCTTATCTAAACACTACTTTTCACATATTAACCGTTGGCATTAATACTAAATATTATAACATTTAAATGGACGATGGATAAGCACAGCTAATTCTTTAGCTATAATTAAAATAAAAAATTAGTTATGTTTTATTTACTATTTTTAGTGCTTAAAACACGCAATAAACCATACACAATCCAGTTGCCCTCAAACTAAAAAAAATGAGACAACAAAAAGAAATGAGATACGATTACATAATTGCAGGTTCGGGGTGTTCTGGTTTAAGTCTATTATATCGGATATTAAAAGACCCAATTCTAAATAACAAAAGCATTTTGTTAATTGACAAAACTGAAAAATCTGGAAACGACCGAACTTGGTGTTATTGGGAGAGTGAAAAAGGTCTTTTTAATTCCATAGTCACTCATGAATGGAAAACTCTAGAATTTCTAACTTCTGACTTTACGCAAAGGTTCGACTTAATACACTACAGTTATAAAATGATAAAAGGAATTGATTTCTATAACTACATTCTGTCATTTGCTAAAAAATTTAAAAATGTAACGTTCAAGTTTGAAAATATAAAGAAGATTCGCACAGAAAATAATGTTGCAATCGTAGAAACTGAAAACACTAAATATTCAGCTGAATATGTTTTCAATTCGACCAATCTATTTAATCCAATAATTAATAAAGAAAATTCACTTTTACAACACTTTGAGGGTTGGGTAATTAAAACTAAAAAGCCGATTTTTGATAAAAGTGTTGGCACCTTAATGGACTTTAGGCTAAGCCAAGAATATGGAGCTACATTTATGTATGTTTTGCCAACTAATTCAAACGAGGCACTAATAGAATATACTCTATTTAGCGAAAAAGTACTGGATAAAGAAAAATATAGGGTTGAATTAGAAAATTATATAAAAGAGTTTCTAAAAATTGAGGAATATGACATTTTACACAAAGAGTTCGGCATAATACCAATGTCATTAAGTAAATTTTCGAGAAGTCCAAAATCTGAAAAAAATATAGTCAATATTGGTACTGCAGGAGGATTTACAAAAGCAAGTAGTGGTTATACATTTCAGTTCGTTCAAAAAAACACAGAGAAAATAGTTAATAATTTACGCAATGGTCGTTTTCCAAATCCAAAAACTACATTTAGAGATAAAATGTTCCAATGGTATGACCGAACAGTATTAGAGGTAATGATTTCCAAAAAGATGACAGGAAAAGAAATATTTTCAATAATGTTTAAAAAAATTTCGCCAGAAAATATTTTAGCATTCTTGGGTAACGAAAGTAAGTTTGTGGATGATATTAAAATTATGAACAGTTTACCAAAAATACCTTTCTTGATAGCGGGAATAAAAAGTTTAACCATCACCAAACTCTGAATTGACTATGGGAATTGAAAAGAAAAAGTATAAACTGCCTGTTGGTTATTCATTATTTCAAACAATGCTAAAAACAAACGAGTTTTTAAATAATCCTATAAAATTTATCTCAAAAAGTATGGTTGCCTTTTCAGGCACTTATTCTGCGGTATTGGGTAATAAAAAACTTATTCTTACACAGAATCCTGAGTTTATTAACTATATCTTAAAAGAGAATAACAGAAACTATGAAAAATCGGAATTCGTTACAAAACGAGCAGCTAAGTTCTTTGGTAATGGGCTGCTTTTTTCAAATGGTGATTATTGGCTAAAGCAAAGACGATTAATTCAGCCCGCTTTTCATCGCGAAAAATTGAAAGGCTTAAATAACTTAATGATTAAATCTATTGATGATTATCTTTTGGAATTACCAGTAGGGAAAAACATAGATATTTATCCATTGACTCATCAACTTACTTTCAACATTATAATACAATCTCTATTTGACATTAAGTTATCTTCTCAAATAATGGAAGAAATTCATCAGATATTCACAGAACTACAGGACTTCCTTATCAAAGATTTAAACCAACCATTTCGCCAGTTTTTTTACCCAATGACAGGAACAGAAAGAGCAAAACTTAAAAAAGCCAAAAGGTTAAGAGAAATTTTTCTAGAAATAATTTTAAAACGGAAAGAGAGTAACAAGCAATATGATGATCTATTAGACATGTTTTTAAATAGTAAATATGAAGATACAGGCGAATCTATGTCAAACGAGCAAATTGTAGATGAATTGCTAATTCTTATTTTTGCAGGACATGAAACTACTGCAAATACTCTTTCATGGTTGCTTTATTTACTTTCTACAAATAAAGAAACCACTCAAAAACTCACAGATTCATTTCACGGCAGTACAATACATGAATGTTTGAATAATGAATACCTTAAAGCGACAATAAATGAAGCTATGCGTCTGTATCCAGCCGCATGGATGACAGAAAGGGTTGCGATAGAAGATGATAAATTTGGAAGTTATTCGTTTCCTAAAAACACAATTATTATACCTTTTTTCTTTGGTTTGCACAGAGACAAAAACCTTTGGAATGAAGAGCTAAATTTTGTCCCTGAAAGGTTTATTATTAACAATAAAGTTGCGAAATTAAAAAACTACTTCCCATTTGGGGCAGGTCCAAGAATGTGCATCGGAAATAATTTTGCAATTGCGGAAATGTCATTTTTTATCTTTTCATTTTTAAAGAAATTCCAAATACAAGCAACAGGGCAAATCCCAGAAATGAAACCTTTAATAACTTTGAGACCAGACAAAGTTATTTTAAATATTAAAAGGAATAACAACTTATAGAACAAGTATTAAGCACAACACCGTATAAAATTAATTGCTACTCCTTGCCTACTTACGAAGATACCTACGGATTTTCTAGTTAGTTTTGTATTTGCTAAATTGGGTGCTTAAAACATGTAACTAATTTTATACAAACACGTTCACTGTAATTTTAAAAAAATAAACAATGAAATTGACAATAAAGACTTTTGGCTTTTACAAACCTTGTACTTAAGTGAAATTTTGGTGCTCCGAAACTGCTTACTATCCTTATACTATAGGTTAGGTCAATAGGGTTGAGAAAAGTTAAAATTGAATCAAAAAAAACTAAAAAATTGAAAATTAAAGACATACTTACTCAGCAACAAAACTTTTTTAACTCAAACAAAACAAAAAATATAAATTTTAGAATAGAACAATTAAGCAAAATCAAAAAAGCTTTGAAAGAAAATGAAGGTTTACTTTATAAAGCTATTTATGAAGATTTTGGTAAATCAGAATTTGAAACGTATGTAACTGAATTATCATTGCTGTATCATGAAATTAACAGTTGTATAAAAAATATCCGAAAGTGGAGTAAACGAAAAAAGGTGTCGACTGGAATTATCAATTTTCCTGCAAAAAGTTATATCATCCCTGAACCTTTAGGGACTACATTAGTTATCGGAGCGTGGAATTATCCGTATCAACTTTCGTTAGTTCCTTCAATAACATCACTTGCGGCAGGAAATACAGTGATTTTAAAACCAAGTGAACTTCCTTCCAAAACATCAGAAGTGATGGCTAAGATTATCAATGATAATTTTCCAAGCGAATATTTTTGTGTTGTTGAAGGTGGAATAAAAGAAACAACTGAACTTTTAGAACATCGATTCGATAAAATATTTTTTACAGGCAGTATCCCTGTTGGTAAAATAATTTATCAAGCAGCAGCAAAACATTTAACACCCGTTACACTTGAACTTGGAGGAAAAAGTCCAACTTTTGTTCTTGCCGATACAGATATTAAAATGACTGCTAAACGAATTGTTTGGGCAAAATTCCTAAATGCTGGACAAACTTGTATAGCTCCAGATTATGTTTTAGTAGACAAATCAATTGAGGAAAGGTTTCTTGAAGCATTAAAAAATGAAATTAAAGAATATCATAAAAACACTGAAAATATTGAAGAAAATTATTTAAGAATAATAAACGTGAATAATTTTGATCGTCTTAACAAACTGATTGATAATGATAGATTATATTTTGGGGGAAAGACTAACAGAAACGAGAGATTTATTAGCCCAACAATCCTACAAAATATTTCGTTTGAAGACGAAGTAATGAAAGGTGAAATCTTTGGACCAATACTTCCTGTAATATCATTCACTAAACTTGACGATGCAATAAAAATGGTAAAAGAAAGACCTAAACCTTTGTCTTGCTATATCTATTCAAAAAATAGAAAAAATATTGATAAATTACTAAATGAGATTTCTTTTGGAGGAGGAGCAGTAAATGATAGTTTAATGCACCTATCAAATAGTAACCTCCCCTTTGGAGGTGTTGGACTTAGTGGAATTGGGAGTTACCACGGAAAGGCCGGTTTTGACACCTTTTCTCATTTCAAAAGCATATTGGATAAGCCATTCTGGATTGAACCAAATATTAAATATGCACCCTACTCAACGTGGAAATTAAAAATAATTAAATGGCTATTTAAATAAATTACGAATTCCTACAAAGTATAAAAATAATAAAGGTTTTGTGCGAAACAGAAAGGAAGCATATATTAATAAAATCTTCCAAACAGAAAAATAAGTGCGTTTTTGATCCATTACTAATCTTATACAACAACGTTGCTATTACTAGTATACTTAAAAATCCATTCGGTATTTCTCTGGTTCGTTTTCTTTTACTAATTTAGTTGCAGAACAACTCAAAAAATAATAAACAAACTCTTTGGTAGCCATTAGAAATTGCAATTAGCATA
>CAJWAE010000083.1 GCA_913020075.1 uncultured Flavobacteriaceae bacterium | reverse complement strand
TATCTGCTAATTCTGAAATGATAACTACAAGTTCAATTACTTTTGATACTGTTGGAAAAATATGTAAATCTCCATATATAGAGAGTTTTGAGTGGACAATTGATTCAGACACCAACTTTTATGTTTTAACAAAGGGCAATTATATAGGTGATAATTACTACCCTGGTACTTCTGGGATTATTTTTGAGATTCTATTTACTAATAGCAACAATCGAATGACATGGACCGATCAGACAAATGGTGACGTTACAGTTTGGGATAGACTAAACTAAAACACCAAAACTGCTTAATATTAAAAATCTTCATCAAATCAAAAAAGTATTATTACTCATTAGTTCCTTATTAATATTATCATGTGCTACCTTAAAAAATTCTGATCCCTATGTTGGATCTTATGATATTACAATTTATGAGGTAGATAATATTGGGGACATACCATTAACACTTAATATTGTTAAAACAGAATCAGGATATACTTCAACATTAATTCCCCAAGTAACGGCTGATGATCAAGATGTTGATTTTGATGTAGACCAGACTTCTCTTGAAGAGAACACTTTTACCATAAAAGCTTTTGCGGGAGGTTATGACTTATCATTTGATCTTACTTTTGAAGGAGATGAAGTCTCAGGTTCTTTATTGGGCATGTTTGATGTTTCAGGAGTTCGCATAAAAAAATAATATTTTAAATTTTATAAGCTACAATAGAAATAAATATTTTAATAAGAATTAGAAGAAATCAGTTGTACCGAAAATTTTATTTTAAAAAAAAATGAATTAAAATAGTAGATACTTTTGTGAGCTCAAAAAGTGAAAAAAAAATACTTTCCAGTCACTTTTTTAATTATTTATCTTTGTTTTGAAAACCTTTTATTGCTAAATATAGCATCCAAGCCACTAAAGCAATTAAACTATAAACCAAAAGATTTTTTATAAAATAACCCATTATTTATTATAAGAAACGCTCTTTAATCTCAATAATTAGCCCAAAAATTAAACAAACTACAAAGCTTCCGATTACAGTTCCGCCCACACCCATAATTTTTATTTTAAATATAGACATAATTTTATAATTCAAAGATTTCGAATTCATCTGATTATAAAACAAACCCCTAAGCCCAGAATTAATTTAAGAAATTTATCAAATTAAATATATTTCTAAATTTAGAGGATATTTTATATAAATTTAAATACGTGTTGTGATCGTAAAGTTTAATTAAAAAGGAATGGCACTATTTATTTTTTAAATAAACCTAACGCAACTAATCGTTGATGCAAAAAATCACCTGCTAAAATATTCTCATATAATTTTGGATTTTTTGAATCAATAGTTTGAGGTAAACAGTTTAATGGCATGTTAGGGACAGGATGCATGAAAAAGGGTAATGAATATCGTGCATTTCCCCATTCTTCTTTAGGTGGGTTTATTACTCTGTGAATTGTAGAAGGTAAATGATTATTTGTTAGCCTTGATAGCATATCACCAATATTTATCATTAATTCGTTGGGAGCAGCTTCTGCACTAATCCAAACATTCTTTCGGTTGAGTACTTCTAAACCCCTTCCTTCAGAGCCCATTAAAAGTGTAATTAGGTTAATGTCCCCATGAGCTGCTGCTCGTTCAGCGTCTTTAGGTGATTTGTTTATGGGGGGATAATGAATAGCGCGTAAAATGGAGTTTCCTTCTAAAATAAATTGATCAAAATAGTTTTCCTCCAAATTAAGATATAGTGCAATTGCTTGAAGTAAAACTTTGGCTGTTTTTTCTAAATTTTTGTAAACTATATTACCAGTCTGATTGAAGTTTTTCAGTTCTTTAACGAGAACATTTTTAGGATAAATAGCTTTTAATTGTGGATGTAAATTCAAATTTTGACCAAAGTGCCAAAACTCTTTTAAATCACCTATATTATTTCCTTCAGCATGTTCTTTTCCAAATCCAGTATATCCTCTTTGACCACCATCACCTTTAATTTCGTATGATTCTTTTACCTCTAAAGGAAGTGCAAAAAAAGCTTTAATTTCTCTGTATAGATTTAACTGTAAGTCATTTTTTAAAAAGTGTCCTTTGAGTGCTAAAAACCCTATTTCTTTGAAGGAAGCTCCAATATGTTTTACAAAAGCATCTTTTCGATCAGGATCATTAGAAAGAAATTCTTTTAAATCTGCTTGTGGAATCTTTGTCATTTATAATTTAAATCAATTAAAAAAAGCGAGCCCATCGACTCGCTTTATATAGATAAGTAAATTTATAGTAACCGATAATCAGGCATCTGCTGTCTATAATTCCTTAAATGATTTTTATATAACATAAGATACCTCCTTTCTATATTAAGTTAAACTTAGCTATTGTCACAGCTCGAACTTCTCACATCAAATATAATAATAGACTATGTGTGAATTCAAATTATTTAACAATTTTTTTCAAAGTAAGACCTTGAACAAGTATTGTAAATAATACAACTCCATATGTAAGGATCAAAATCAAATCTTTTCCTTCTCCAATCGCATCAGGAAGGTTTAAAGCTAGAGCAATACTTAATCCACCACGAAGCCCACCCCATGAAATTATAAGAGCAGTATTTTTTTCAAATGATTTTTTAATTGATAGAATTTTAATTGGAATAAAAACGCCTATACCTCTAGCAATAACAACAATAACAATTGTAAGTATTATGATTAGGATATAAGAAAAATCAAAATTTTGTAAAATGGGTATAATTTCAAGACCAATTAGGATAAAAAGGATTGCATTTAAGGTTTCGTCAAGTAAATGCCAAAATTTATAGACATAATCTCCCATTGCCTTTTGAATTCCATCTGCATCTTTGTCAGCATCAATATTCTGATTTAAGAAAAGTCCCATAACAACTATACCTAGAACAGCTGAAAAATGAAATATGTGTGAAATAACAGGTACTAGTAAAACAAGGGAAAGAGTTATGAGAACCTCTAATTCAACATGCTCATTTTCGATATATTTAACCAATTTAAGCCCCAGATAACCTATTAATGCACCCAATAAAACTCCTCCGATTACCTCTGTTGCGAATAACGAACCTACACTTTGAGCTGTAATATTTTCTATTCCTTCGGCTTTGATGTTTAATAATGTTAAAAACACGACCACACCAATACCATCGTTAAAAAGTGATTCCCCTGCTATGCGAGTTTCTGTCTCAGAAGAAAGATTCATTTTTTTGACCATAGCTAAAACAGCAATAGGATCTGTGGGGGCTATCAAAGCTCCAAACAAAAGACAATCTATGTAGCTAAGCCCTAGCTCAGAAAGCCCAAATAAAGGTTGCTGAATGAGCCAATGAACTCCTGTTCCCACTGTAAAAGTTGAAAACAATACTCCAAAAGTGGCAAGGAATAAAATGGTAGTTTTATCTTTTAAAAGCTCATGGACGTTAACACTTATTGCTCCTGCAAAAAGAAGAAAAGGAAGCATTACATCTATTAAAAGAATACTAAAGTCAAAGTCCTTTGTTAATGATGTTGCATAATTTAAAAAATCAGGGAATATTAAACCAATTAATAAAACACCCAGAGACAAAGAGATGGCCAAAACCATCAGCCCAATAGTTTGAGGAAGTTTAAGAATTCTTAGATTGATAATTGAGAAAAGAGAAGCTAATAATAAAAGTAATGTAGAGAGCTCGAGAAAGTTCATAAGGGTTATTTTTTTTAAATATAAAAAAATTAACCCTTTAAATAGAGTTTTGTGATGTACTTTCCTATTAAATCAAACTCTAGATTCACTTTTTTGCCTATGTTTAGTTTATGAAAATTGGTATTTTCGTAAGTATAGGGAATTATAGCAACTGAAAATTGGTTTCTCTTTGAGTTTATAACGGTCAAGCTTACGCCATTTAATGTTATTGATCCTTTTTCGATGGTAATATTGCTTTGGTTTACTTCATAATCAAAAGTAAACACCCAACTTCCCTTTTGATTGTCTAAACCAATACATTTTGCTGTTTGATCAACATGACCTTGAACCATATGGCCGTCGAGTCGATCTCCTAATTTCATAGCACGCTCTAAATTTAAAAGATCACCTGGCTTAAGAAGACCTAAATTAGATTTAATTAAAGTTTCTTGAATAGCAGTAACTGTATATTTTTCTGCTTCACAGGACACTACAGTTAAACAAACGCCATTATGAGCAACACTTTGATCGATTTTTAATTCTGAAGCCATCTTACTTTTTACTGTAATATTAAGATTACCCTGATCTTTAACTAAGTTTTCCACAATACCAAAAGCTTCTATAATTCCCGTAAACATGCGTTTTAATTTAATTACATTTGTCATCAAAAATAAGTATAATAGCGCTTGTAATGAGTGAAAAATCTAAAATAAAAATTGGTATTTCGGTTGGAGACCCAAATGGAATAGGTATTGAAATCATTTTAAAAAGTTTCCAAGACAAGGATATTTATGATTTTTTCACTCCCATTATATTTGCAAACACTACAAATTTTTTTAATGAAAGAAAGCGATACAGTTTAAATACAGATATTTCTAAACTTAAAGACATTTCAAAACCTCAAAAGGGACAACTGAATGTCATGGATGTATGGAAAATTCCTTTTCCAATATCTTATGGTGAAGAGCAAGCCGAAGCAGGATCCCACGCGATTGACTCTTTGCGTGCAGCAACAGAGTCTTTAAAAAAAGGAGATATTGATGTATTAGTAACGGCTCCTATTCATAAGAAAAGTATTCAGTCTGATAATTTTAATTTTCCAGGTCATACTGATTACCTCAATCAAGAACTTGAAGGCGAAAGCTTAATGTTTATGATTTCTAATTCTCTAAAAATTGCCTTAGTAACTGATCACATACCATTAGGTGAAGTGAAAAGCCACCTATCAGAAAAAAAAATTATTAAAAAAATAAAACTTCTCAAAAAAAGTTTAGAACAAGACTTTGGTATACATCAACCAAAAATTGCAGTACTTGGAATAAATCCACATGCTGGAGATAATGGAGTTATTGGAAAAGAAGATGAAAATTTACTTCGTCCTTTACTTCGTAAATTAAA
>CAJWAE010000082.1 GCA_913020075.1 uncultured Flavobacteriaceae bacterium | reverse complement strand
ATTTGTTAGTTAGAAGTACTTGAGACAATATTCAAAGTCTCTATTCCCATAGTAGTTTAAAATTTTTTATTATATAAATTTACAAATAATATTACACAAAAGCAAACACTACCTGCAGTCGAGAACTTGTTTTTTACTTCTGTAACTTCTAATCTCCATCTTACCTCATACAGGTTCATACTCTGTATTGATTAATTCTAATCTCTCTTCACAAAGCCGTTTCTTTCCAGCCAAAAATAATATGACAAACGAGGGGATTGATTTTTTTCTGATGAGTGTATTCAACAAACCCCTTCTTAGCCGATTCAAAATCAGTAAAAATGAAAAACAAACATTGACGGCGAAGCGTTTGGGATATTGCTCTATTAGAGCCTCAACACCTATTTTTTTTAAAAGGAAAATAATATATTTACTATTTAAGATAATTTCAGTCTAATCACTTATTATGAGAATGCTAGAATGTGATATGGGATGCTAAATGCCGTCAAAGGAAAATATAGAAGAACAAATTGATATTAAAGATAATCATTCATTTGTTCAGCGGTTAGCGCACTATTATAGTGATTTTTTGGGTACTGATTTTAAAAAGGGAAGTATTCCTAAAAGACGGTTCCAATCTAAAGATAAATTAGGTCGAAGAAATGGTATTTCCTTAGATAAATTCCCAACATTTATAACTAAAGTTTCTAAGTTGATAAATAAAGATTTTGCAAAAAATTCATCAATAATTATAAAAAATAATGATCATAAGGCAAACTTACCTATAATTTTAGTGAGTGCAGTAAATGCATGTATAGAAAATTTAAACTTTGATAACTTGCAGATACTAAATGTTACTGCAATCAACAAGTTTAAAAAATCTATAAAAAAACTTGATTGTGATTTAGAAATTGAATGTAGTAATTTATTTGATCAATTACGCCGTAATGTAGGTTTAGAAATAGGCGTTGAAATAGTTCGAATATTACAGCCAACTTTTGCTAGAAGTGGTTCAAATTTGATTGATACGCTTATATCTGTTGAAAATGATATTGCTGAATTGTTTGTTTATCCATTTGAAGAAGCATTACCGGGCGCGCTCGCTGAACTTATTGGTAAAAATTTAGATATAAAATTATTAAAACTTACAGAAGAGACGTTTTCCGAAGCTACTGGTAAACGTATGCTGAGAGATTTTTTTGATGGCTTTTCATCAGGTGATTTATTTTCTGAAATAAGTGAATTAGCATCAGTTGAGCAATTAGAAGACAACCTTGAATATTACTTATATCTTGGGGAAATAAAATATAATTCACATAAATTTCCACTTTTTTATGTTCCTTTCAAGCTAAAATTTGATGGAGCGCAGGTTGAATTAAGTTTAGAGCCTCGTATTTTGATAAATAAAAAAGCAATAGATTATATAGCTAGAATAATTCGAGAAGAGACAAAAACAACTAGTGCGAGTGTTGTTGAAAATAGAATTATTTATGTGGGACCAGATGACAATATTACTGCATTAATAGATGATTCAACCCAAGCTGTTTTACGCGCATTTCAATTTGAGGGTGAATTATCTTTTACTGCTAAAAAACAAAAAATTCATAATTCATTTGTTACTTTAGATAATACGATATCATTTGCTCTTTTTGATAAATCAGATGAATCTATGTTAACTGATTATGAAGAATTATTAGATAAATTAGGTGATGGTAGCGGTAAGCTTTTTGGCTTTCTTAATGATTTAATTGATAGCTTTCTTGAAGAAAATCCACTTACCATTGTTGAAGAAGTCTTAGATGAATGGGATGAAACAGAAACACCTGATCGTTTGGTTTTTGATACACCAATTCCTTTAGCTGAAGAGCAACGAAAAATTTTAAGTGCGTTAAATAATAAACATGGAAAATTTATAACAGTTGAAGGTCCTCCAGGTACTGGCAAATCGCATACAATTTCTGCAATTGCTTTTGACGCAATTTTAAAAGGTAAATCTATACTTATTCTTTCTGATAAAAAGGAAGCACTTGATGTGGTGGAAAATAAACTTAATGAAACTTTAGGAAAAGTTAGGCCATCCGATGAGTTCATTAATCCAATTTTAAGGCTTGGAAGAGTTGGTTCAAATTTTAAGAAAATTACATCAAATAAATCTATTGAAAGCCTTCGATTGCAGAATAGAGAAATAAGAAAAGATGAACAAAAAAGAATAAAAAGATATGATCTGGCAGTTTTAAAGTTAAAGGAAAATATTAAAACGAAAACAAAGAAAGCTTCAGAAATAGATACTACATTAATTTTTGATTTAGAAAATGAAGTATCTAATTTTTTTGAAAGTTGGGTAGATTTTCCAGATTTCGAAGAAATATTTTTGGCTCGTGAAGATGAATTTGAAAAAGAATTAGCTGCTATTTCATATTTGTTGGATCAAATATATTTGTGTCGTAAATTTGATCCAAAATTTATTGAGTTCGCCTTACATTTAGGAGATGATGCTGAGGCTTTAAGCCGAGCAATAACGCTTTTTAATTTAATCCAAAAAGGGGCGAATAAGACAAAACTATTTCAGGATGCACCAGAAATAGATTTTGAAAAAGTTCAAACATTAAAAGAAAAAATAAATGAATTAAAATCTTCAAAAGGCATTTTAGGGTATTTGTTTGCTGGTAAAAAAATAGTTCAAATTAAAGATGATTTGTTTGATCTAGTTGGGTTTGAAATTGCTTCTAATAATGGAAGTATTGTTGTTGAAAGTATTGAAAAATTAATCAAAAAAGCGACGGATTTTTATGTTCCATTAATTGATGATTTTGATGATGAGCTTCATTTGATACCAGATGTATTAGATATTGATAATACGGATGATTATTCATCTAAGATGTCTAACAGCTTAATGTATTTACACAACTTGATCGAAGAAAATAAAATACCATTTCTTGGTGATGATGAAGCAGTAATTACTGTTCTTACTGAAGCAGAATCCGGCGAAGCAGACTTTTTTGAGACTTTTCAACGGCTAAGGCAAACAAGTCGAGAAATTGAACAAAAATTTGAATTAAATAGTTATAGTTATTTGTTAGAAAAAAAAGAGATAGAAAACTATAATGCATTAAAACTTGCCACTGAAATTGATAGGCGTGTGATTGATTTTGCAGATAAGCATAAAAATGATGCGCGCACTTTATCTCAAATAATACAACAAAAGAAAAAGTTTCCAAAAGATAAGTTTGATATTTTAAAGAGTGCTTTTCCATGTATGATTTGTAGTCTTAGAGACTATGCTGAGTATATTCCTCTGGAAGAAGAGTTGTTTGACATAGTTATAATTGACGAAGCATCACAGGTCTCAATTGCTCAAGCATTTCCAGCTATAATTCGTGCGAAAAAAATGATTGTTTTAGGTGATAGGAAGCAATTTGGTAATGTTAAAACATCAAATGCATCAAAGGAATTAAATAATGCATACTTTGCAAAGGTCAAAGATGCATTGTTGGGTGATAAGAATTATATAGATATAGAACTAGAGGTTAAAACTGATTTACTAAATATAAGAAATTCAATCTTAGACTTTATGGAGGGGATCAGTAACTTTAGTATTATGCTTAAGAAGCATTTTCGGGGCTACCCTGAAATGATCTCTTTTTCATCAAAATATTTTTACAATAATGGCTTGCAAGCTATGAAGTTAAGAGGAAAAAATATTGAAGATGTTTTAGAGTTCTATCCTGTAGAAGATGATGGTAAATTCGATGTATACAAAAATACCAATCATCTTGAAGCTAAAGCTATTCTTAATCGGGTTTTGGAACAATTAGGAAAAAGTGATTTTAGTTCAGTAGCTGTAATAACACCATTTAAGGATCAACAGGCATATATATCAAAAATATTTTCTGAACATGAGTTATATCCGGAGATATTATCAAAATTGAAATTCCGTTGTTTCACTTTTGATTCATGCCAAGGCGAAGAGCGTGATTACATATTTTATAGTTTTGTGGCTTCTACAAACATAGATAAGTTATGGACTGTACTTCCTGTACAGTTAAATCAACAGGACGAGGAATCGTTAGATAGAAATTTAAGGATGCAAAGACTTAATGTCGCTTTCTCAAGGGGTAAAGAAAAACTTATTTTTGTGCATTCAAAGCCAATATCAGAATTTTCTGCTGGGCGAGAAGTTTTAAGTCACTACGCGCAAGTTATTGCTAAAGCTAGGGCGGTACCTAATGCTAGTACTGTTGATCCAAACTCTGAAGCAGAAAAAAAAGTTTTAAAATGGATTCAACAAACTCCTATATATTTAGAATTTCAGCCAGAAATAATTCCTCAATTTGACATTGGGGATTACCTTAAAAGATTAGATAGCAAATATAATCATCCATCGTATAGAGTAGATTTTTTACTTAGGTTTAATATAAATGAAAAACAGCGTGACATTATATTAGAGTACGATGGGTTTGAATTTCATTTTACAAACAGAGATGAAATTGATGCTGGAAATTGGAAGTATTATTTAACTGAAAAAGATGTGGAACGAGAGCATGTTTTAGAAGGTTATGGATATAAAATGCTTCGAATAAATAAGTTCAATGTAGGTGATGATCCTATTCAGACACTTAGCGATCGAATTTCAGAAATATTAAATGACTTTGAGGATACTGGTGCTTCGCTTATTCAAGAGGTTTTAAACGACACGGCAGCAGCTCATGAAGGATTCAAAACTGGAGCTTATAGACACTGTAAAAAGTGCGATCAGAATAGACCAAGTCAAGAGTTTTCAGATAAAGCAATGAAGAGTGGATTTAGGAGATTCTGTAAAACTTGTACAGTGCCAAAAGCAAAAAGAAAATCTAAGAGAGCCCCACAACGTCACTCTATAAAGCAAAAGAAAAAATGCCCAAATTGTTTAAATTCATTCCCACTATCTGAGTTTGTTGATAATACTAACAAATCTGGAAAGCGGAGTTTATGTGGAAACTGTAAAGCTATCTCGAACCGCAAACGGCAAGAAAATTATCGTGCATATATGAACAGATCTGGTAGGTGGTAGGTTTGAAATGGCATTGTCAGACAAACTTGACGTCCCATTGGTTGGTACCTAATTTTGGTATTGTTAGACAAACTTGACGGTTTTGCGGTTGGTATCTAATTTTTATGAAT
>CAJWAE010000081.1 GCA_913020075.1 uncultured Flavobacteriaceae bacterium | reverse complement strand
GTTGTCCTATTTAAAGTCGATATGCTGCAAAAGTTAAATATTAGTGTTGATTATGCTGATGCGGACGGTGATTAATTTCTCCTTAATGCCATAAAAAATAAAAAATTGTTAAAAAGTTATCTAATTAAATCGAAAGTTCATCCAGCACCACTGGCTGTTTTTAGGATAATTTTTGGTTTACTGATGTTAGTAGCATTATTACGATTTTGGTTAAATGGTTGGATATACTCGCTTTATATTGAGCCAGATTTTCACTTTAAATATTTTGGTTTTTCATGGGTAACAGATATAGGTAATTATACGTATTTACTATATTCTTCTTGTATAATAGCTGTAATTGGAATTATTTTAGGTTATCACTATAGATTATCTATTATACTTTTTTTCTTGCTCATTACATATTCGGAGCTCATCGATAAAACTACCTACTTAAATCATTACTATTTCACAAGCTGCATTGCCTTTTTGCTTTGTTTTTTGCCAGCTGCCCATCATTTCTCAATTGATGCATTACAGAAACAAAAATCAATTGATGCAATTCCGTCTTGGATGGTTGATGGGATCAAATTCTTTTTATGTATTGTCTATTTTTATGCAGGTCTCGCAAAAATTAATTCAGACTGGCTCATTGAGGCACAACCACTTACACTTTGGTTAACTTCTAAATATGATATCCCATTAATCGGTGAACTTTTAAAATATAGATGGGTTCACTATACAGCTAGTTGGTCAGGTATGCTTTATGATGTTTTTATTCCATTTTTTCTACTTTACCCAAAAACACGAAATATTGCTTTTATTTTAGTAATATTATTTCACATAATGACTAAGATTTTTTTTCCTACAATAGGAATGTTTCCTTACATAATGATTTTTGGAGCAACAATATTTTTTGATGTACAATGGCATAAAAATATATTAGACTCTCTTAGAAAATTTGGAGCTAGACTCAATAAAAAATTGAACTTTTTAAAAGTAAGATTAACAACATCAGAAGCAGTGGTTTTATTTGAACCTAAACGATATATCCTCCCTCTATTTTTAGGTTTTTTTATTATCCAGATTCTTTTACCCTTTCGATATTTAACTTACCCAGGGGAGTTGTTTTGGAATGAAGAAGGCTACCGTTTCTCCTGGCGGGTTATGCTTATGGAAAAGAAGGGATACACCACTTTTAAGATAAAAGATAGTATTAGCCAAAAAACTTTTTATGTAGATAATACTGACTTTTTGACACCGTTTCAAGAGCGACAAATGAGTTTTCAACCTGACTTTATTCTTGAATATGCTCACTATTTAGGGAATCATTTTGAAGAGCAAGGTCACCAAAACATTCAAGTATTTACAGAAAGTTTTGTTGCATTAAATGGACGTCCCAGTCAACGTTTTATTGACCCTAATACTGACCTTAACCAAGAAATAGAATCGTTTAAACATAAAACATGGGTCCTCCCTTTAAAAGATGAAATACACGGTTTTTAGTTTCTTTTTTTTCATAATAAGCACAATGGGTTTTGCACAATATCGCCTTGAGGGCATTATTATGCTTGAAGGTGAAAACAAATTTAAGTCTTCCATAAAAATTTATGATAAAACAGCAGGATTTGTTAATGAAGTATATGAAGGAGAAATTTTCATTCTTGAAAATAGAGTTCAAAAAATCACTTATATATTCGTTGCTGAAGGCTATTCCATTATTGAAAAAGAAATTGACCTAAGCACGGGTGATAAATTCAAATTATTTTTACCAAAGCAGGTAGAAGAATTGAACGAAGTTATTCTGAGTGCAAAAAAGAAAGAAGTATTTGCTTTAAAAAGAATGCGTGACTATGAAAAGACAGCGATCTATGCAGGTAAAAAAACCGAAGTAATTGTAATCGAGCAATCAATGGCAAATTTGGCAGCTAATAATGCAAGGCAAATTTTCAATCAGATACCTGGACTTAATATTTATCAAAATGATGATGCTGGATTACAGTTACATATAGGCGGGAGAGGATTAGATCCCAATAGAACATCAAACTTTAATACTCGTCAAAACGGATACGACATTAGCGCTGATGTCCTGGGTTATCCTGAAAGTTATTATACACCACCCGCAGAAGCCATTGAAGAGATTCAAATTATTCGTGGGGCTGCATCTTTACAATATGGCACTCAATTTGGAGGTTTAGTAAATTTCAAGCTCAAGGATGCAACGACCTATCGTCCTATAGCAGGGGTTATTAGGAACACAATTGGAAGTAATAGTCTATATACAAATTTCACTCAATTAAGTGGCCGTTTAAGTAAATGGCGATATATAGGACATGTAAATATTAAAAAAGGAAATGGGTTTAGACCCAATTCAAAATTTAATTCATCTAATGTATTTGCCAAAATAAGCTACGACTTTTCTGAAAATACTATTTTGAGTGCTGAAGTCACTTATCTTGACTATTTGGCTCAACAAGCGGGGGGTTTAACTGATGATCTTTTTAATGGTAACCCTTATCAAAGTAATCGTGAGCGAAATTGGTTTGGACTCTATTGGTTTCTTTATAATATTAAATTTGAACATGCACTTTCAGATAATTCTAATATAAGTGTCAATTTCTTTGGTTTAAATGCACAACGAAATGCTATTGGATTTAGATCAAATCGTGTTAGTCAAATTGATCCATATGAAGAACGTGATCTAATCAAAGGAGACTTCAACAACTTTGGCATAGAAGCTAGATGGCTAAAAAAATATATCCTTAGAGATAAAAAAGCTGTGTTTCTTTTTGGTGGAAAGTACTATAGTGCTAAAAACACCTCTGCTCAAGGACCTGGTTCAGCATCAAATGAAGCTGATTTTTCTTTTTTCAGAGAAGAATATCCTAGTTATAGTCAGCAATCGAACTACACCTATCCAAATGAAAATATCTCAGTATTTTCAGAAAATATTTTCTATATAAATAAAAATCTATCAATAACACCTGGACTACGATATGAAAATATTTTAACTGCAACGAAGGGTAATTATCAAAGAATCAATACAGATGCGGCCGGTAATGTTATTTTAAATGAAACCTTAAAATCAATGGAATCTCGTCGAAGATCGTTTGTTCTTTTAGGGCTGGGATTAAGTTATAAAGCATTGAGATCTCTTGAGTATTATGCGAATATTTCACAAAATTATCGTTCAGTAACCTTTGCAGATATAAGCATAATTAATCCAGCTTTTTCGATTAACCCAAATATTACCGATGAAAATGGATATACAATTGATTTGGGTATACGTGGGAAAATAAAAAAAATGATATCATTTGATCTTAATCTTTTTCACCTATCGTATCAAAACAGAATAGGGTTTATTCAAAAAGCCTTCAAGGATGGGAGTGTAAAAAGTGAAAGAGGAAATGTAGGGGATGCAAATTTAAGTGGTTTAGAATCTTTAATTGATCTTAATCTCAGTGAATTATTTCGTTTGAATATTAAAAAATATTCTCTAAACAGCTTTATTAATTATTCATTTATTAAAACTAAGTATTCTAAATCTAACATTCCAGGAATTGAAGGTAAGAAGGTTGAATTTGTACCTAAAGACAACTTAAAATTTGGCTTGAGATTTGGATATAAAAACTTAACCTTAAACATGCAATACAGTTATGTTTCAGAACAATATACAGATTCCTCAAATGCAGTCGAAGGAAACCTGAGTGGAGTAATTGGATTAATTCCTGAATATGAAATAATTGACCTGTCAGGAGCATTTAAACTTAATAAATTTAAGCTAGAATTTGGTATTAATAATACCTTAAACGAAGCTTATTTTACTCGTAGAGCTACTGGGTATCCTGGCCCTGGGATTATCCCCTCTTCTGGCAGGAATTTTTATTTAAGCACACAATTTAAATTTTAATCACATCATGTAAAAAAATATAATTTGATTATTCTGCAGTCTGTTTTTTTTAAACATATAACTTAATTTCAAAAATCTCAAAAAAGTTTCTGTTCAAAGAAATGCTTAAAAAAATTGACTAGAATCGTTGAAATTATTTTTCAAGGAAACTCGTTATTACAGTAAATGATTTAGAATATTATATAAAAATAATGGTACTTTTGATATGAAGAACACTTAATTAATTATGAAATAGAACAGAATTATATCGATTCCGCTTTATTCTAACTAAACTCTAAATCACTAATCAATTTTTGCTTAATGAAAACATTTCTTAGTTTTTTATTGGTATATTTTCTTTTATTAAATTCTTCTATGGAGGAATATATAGAGGTCAAATGTATTTTAGAAATAGTCAATTACACAGGACAAGGAGCATACATTGCCATTTCAATAATTGACAAATCGGAAAAATATATTAAAACAGTTTATGTGTTTGGGAATGATAAAAGTTGGTTTTCTGAGATGAAATTATTTTGGAGAAATCTTAGAGAAAATAATCTGTTTTTAGATAAAGACTTTTACCCATTAGTAGATGCTATTTCTGGACCAACCATTTCGGCAAGCGAAAGAAGAATGTTTCAATTTAAGATCCCGAAAAATCTTTTTAACAGCAATTACAATCTTCGGATTGAAACTGCTGTAGAAGACAAGGGATATTATGTTAATGATATAAATATTAATTTGAATCCTGAAAACTTAAAAAAAATCTATCAAGGAGAAGGTTTTATTAATGAAATACAATTTAGCGCTTTAGATAAATGATTTCAAGAATATGGCGTAACACCCATTTTTTACTGGCCATAAGTACTTCCTTATTTTTGGTTATGGCATCAGTTAGTGGAGTAATCCTGGGGATAGAGGCTATAATTGATCAAACAAAGCCTCAAGCAATTTATTCTCTAGAAAGTCACTCTTTAAAAGCAACTATGGAGGCTCTTGAAGATCAGTTTGATGATGTGTATGAAATAGTTGTTACAGAAAAAAAGTTTGTTATCGTGCAAGGAACTACATCTAATGGTTTCGAGACTTTTTATGTGGACCCAAAAACAGGCATAAAAATCAAAAACGTTTCTTCTAGTAATCCCTTTTTTAATCAAGTTCGAAGTCTGCATCGTTCTTTATTTTTGAAAAAGACGGGAAGAATACTTGTAGGTATAGTTGCTTTCTTATTAGTTCTTTTAAGTATTACTGGAGTGATTTTATTAGTCAAAAGACTTGGTGGTATTAGGCGTTTTTTCCTTCCTCTAAGAGAAAATAATAACTACCGGAAAGTTCATATCACTCTTGGTAAATGGTTCTTTATTCCTTTACTAATCATAGGAATTAGTGGAGCTTATCTAGTGATCGAAAGATTTGATGTTTTTAGCAAAAATGAGAATAATATAAAGACATATGAAGTCGGTATAAAAAAGCTAAATTTAGATATACTTTATCTTAGCGATGTAAAACGAGTGTCTTATCCTTTTTCCAACTTGAAAAATGACACCTATACAATCGAATTAAATGATCGAAAAGTAAGTATCCGTCAAGGGGATTTTAGTATTGTAAATGAAGAAACCTTCCCTATTAATCAGATATTAAAAAACTGGAGTTATTATATTCATACAGGAGAATCTAATGTTTTTGTCGCTATTATCCTTTCACTTTCATCTTTAGCTCTTATCTTCTTTGTGATCTCTGGATTGAAAATTTCCTCAAAAATAAGTTGGAATTTATTAAAGCTAAATTT
>CAJWAE010000080.1 GCA_913020075.1 uncultured Flavobacteriaceae bacterium | reverse complement strand
TAAGAAATAAAGCACTATAATGCGATGTATTGTAGTGCTTTTTCAGTTATCATCTTTTAACAATCAATCTCAAGAAACCTATCTACTATCTTACATTTTTTAATTTCAAATGTTTTTTTATTCTCTCTTATATATAAAAAAACAGTAATACAATTTATTTTAATTATTATATATTTATTATTATTAATTAAACCATCATTTTATCATGAAATTCTTTTTTAAACCTACTCTACTTGCTCTTTTATTTCTTGGAGCAACTCAATTAAGTCCAGCTCAAATCACAAAAACATCCTCGGTAGAGGGTATAACGGAATATGTGTTAGGTAATGGTATGAAAGTACTTTTATTTCCTGATAATTCCTCGCAGACCATCACTGTTAATATTACTTATTTGGTTGGCTCACGTCACGAAGGATATGGTGAAAAAGGGATGGCGCACTTGCTTGAACATCTTGTTTTCAAAGGAACACCAACACATGAAGATATTCCTAATGAATTGACAGAACGCGGCGCACGTGCTAACGGAACTACTTGGTATGACCGTACCAATTATTATGAAACATTTAACGCCACTGATGATAATTTGGAATGGGCGTTAGGTTTGGAGTCTGATCGTATGATGAATTCTTATATAGCAAAGGAAGATCTCGATTCAGAATTTAGCGTAGTACGTAACGAGTTTGAAAGCGGTGAAAATTCGCCCTCTAGAACACTATCTCAAAAAGTAATCCGTGCGGCCTATATGTGGCATAATTACGGAAATTCAACCATTGGTAACCGTTCCGACATCGAGCGCGTGCCAATTGCAAACTTGAAAGCATTTTATAAGAAATATTACCGACCTGACAATGCTGTATTAATGATCACTGGAAAGTTTGACGACAAACGCACCTTGGAATTGGTTGATAAATATTTTGGACCCCTTAAGAATCCATCTTTAAAGCTCATTGAAGTACCAACTGTTGAGCCAGCTCAAGATGGTGAAAAACGTGTTGAACTAAGTAGAGTAGGTGATTTGCAATTGTTGATGGCATTATACCATTCTCCAGCAGGATCGGATGCAGATTATGCAGCTTTAACATTAGCTCAAAACGTTTTAAACGATGCACCGTCGGGAAGACTTTATAAGGCTTTGGTTGAAACACAAATGGCTTCTAGTGTATATGCATCCAATCCTTTTACAAAAGAACCAGGATATATTAATTTTAACGTTAGTGTTCCCTCTGAAAAATCACTTGCTGACGCCGAAAAAACTTTGTTAAGTGTATTAGATGATTTAAAAAATAACCCAATTACGTCTGATGAGTTGAAGCGTTCTCGAGCAAATATTATGAAGCAATTGGATCAGCGTAGTCGAAATTCTGGATTTATGGCAACTTATATGAGTGAATTTATTGGGGCAG
This sequence comes from uncultured Flavobacteriaceae bacterium, assembly GCA_913020075.1. Taxonomy (GTDB): domain Bacteria; phylum Bacteroidota; class Bacteroidia; order Flavobacteriales; family Flavobacteriaceae; genus MS024-2A. The sequence goes on along the minus strand of CAJWAE010000080.1, from coordinate 4,717 downwards.
GGGATTGGCGTTTGGCATTCATTCACCGAGATCGTATTGAAAGTACATCCGTAGAGGAAGTGAACGCAGCAGTTCAGAAATATTTCATTCCTACTAATCGTACCATTGGAAACTTTATTCCAACGGATAAGCCCGAACGTGTTGAGATTTTACACACTGAAGGGTTGGCTGAAATGGTAGCGAGTTACAAAGGTAAAGTGGCTATGGACGTCGGTGAAGATTTCGACGTTAACTATGATAATATTCAAAATCGCTTAGATAGTGGAATTTTACCAAAATCTGGTATTGAGTATGGATTTATCAATAAAGCGAATCGTGGCAAAACAGTAAACTTATCTTTTACAATGAGAACGGGAAATGTTGATGACTATATGAATAAGGGTATGACGGCAGGATTTGTGGCGAGCTTACTTAATAAAGGAACGCAATCACGATCACGTCAAGACATTGAAGATGCTTTGAGTGCTATTAGTTCATCTGTTGGTTTCGGCGGAAGTAATGGTAGGGTTTATACCAGTATCTCCTCTACTAAAGAAAACTTACCCGCGGCTCTTGAAATTATGACAGACATGCTCAAAAATCCAAAATTCGAAAGTAGTGAATTGGATAAAATTAAAACGCAACGTTTGGCTCGTTTGGAAAGCAGTGCTTCTGACCCTCAGTTTGTAGCTTCTCAACGTATGAGTCAAATCAATCAATTTTATCCTAAAGGTCACCCTAATTATAGTCCTAATCTTAATGAACAAATTGTTATGATCAATGAGGTTACTATAGATCGTATTCAATCTTTTTTCGATGCGTTTTATGGTATTTCGGATAACGCCTCATTAGTAGCTATTGGAAGTATGGATGCTGAAATGGTTAAAATTTATTTTGAGGATAATTTTTCTGATTTCAAAAGTGACAAACCATTTTCAGAAATTAAAAATCCATTTAAACAAAATGTTGCGGCCAATGAAAACGTCATTACTCCCGACAAGAAAAATGCTTTTACAATAGGCATGTTATCTGCTAAAACTACAGAAACTGATGAGGATAATGCGGCACTTCAAGTAGCAGGAACTATTTTTGGCGGTGGGTTTTTGAATTCGAGAGTTGCAACACGTTTAAGACAACAAGATGGGGTAAGTTATGGTGCTGGCGCTCAGGTGAGCATTGACAGTGATCCAGATGATAAAAAATCATCCTTGTTCATCTATGCGATTTATGCGCCTATGAATGCTGAGAAGGTTCAAATTGGCTTCAAAGAAGAGTTAGAACGTTTTATTGCTGATGGTATCACACAAGAAGAATTGGATAGTGCCGTAAACGGTTGGGTTCAAGGAAAAACAGTTTCTAGAGCCAAAGACAATGAGTTATCATCATTGATAAATAACAACCTTTATTTTGATCGCGATATGGCTTTTCATGCTACTCTCGAATCTCAGGTTAATTCGTTAACCGTTGAAAAAGTAAATGCTGCTATTAAAAAGTATTTCAAATCACTTGATCAATGGACCGTGGTAAATGGAGGAGATTTTCAATAGAAAACTATATTAGCGTTTAATAAAAAAGGCCGCAACAGCGGTTTTTTTTTATTCTATTAGTTCGAGTGGATGAGTAATGGCTTTTTCTATGATATTGCTTCCTTGGCCAAAATTGCTGCAACGCCGTGGTTTAATAAAAAATGATAATCTTGTCTAAAACAACAAGTATTGTCAATTTTTTTAACTGAATATTAAATTACTGTAAAGAGTTTGAGTATAGTCTACTTTATTTATTTAAAAAAAGTTTGTATTCCAGTTTTTAATTATACATTCGCGTCGTTGATTTCCCAATCAACATGTATTAAAAGTTCAAGAGTTTTATGGTCATTATTCTTGGACTTTTTCTATTTTCTATAATTGTTTCTATTTCTGTTTGACTTTCCTTTATTTCTACTGAAGTTATTTCTACCTTTTTGTTTAACAGGTTCTGGGACTGCATTTGGATCAGGCTCAAATCCTTGTTTAATTTTTGAAGGAATTTTAAGATTAACTAGTTTTTCAATATCCTTTAAATATTGTTTTTCGTCTATACAAACAAGCGAAATTGCCTCACCTTTAGCTCCGGCTCTCCCTGTTCTTCCAATTCTATGCACATAGTCTTCAGGAATATTAGGAAGTTCAAAATTTATGACATGTGGTAATAATGGAATATCTAATCCTCTTGCTGCAATATCAGTTGCTACGAGTATTTCAACAGAACCATCTTTAAAACCAGCTAACGCTTTTGTTCTTGCTCCTTGGCTTTTGTTTCCGTGAATTGCAGCAGCAGATATATCTGCATTAATCATTTTTTTACAAAGATTATTTGCACCGTGTTTTGTTCTTGTAAAAACAAGAACTTGTCTCCAGTTCCCCTCTTTGATTAATTGTATAATGAGATTTGCTTTTTTATTCTTATCTACTTTGTAAACATATTGAACAATAGCTTCAACCGTTGTGTTTTGAGGAGAAGTTTCTACTAATGCAGGATCATTTAAAATTCCTTTTGCTAATCTTTTAATTTCTTTAGAAAAGGTTGCGGAAAAAAGTAGGTTTTGTCTTTTACTTGGTAACAAGTTCATTATTTTATTAATGTCTCTTTGAAAGCCCATGTCTAACATTCTGTCAGCTTCATCTAAAACTAAAATTTCTACATTTCGTAATGATAATAATCGTTGATTTTCAAGATCTAATAATCGGCCAGGTGTAGCAATTAATATATCAATTCCATTTCTGATTTTAGAAACTTGAGGTTTTTGGTTTACTCCACCAAAAACAACAGTAGATCTTAATTCGATGTATTTACTATATTCTACAACATTATCATAAATTTGAGCTGCAAGTTCTCTGGTAGGAGTTAATATTAATGCTCTAATTTTTCTATGATTCGAATTTGGTTGTTTTGAAAGAATTTGTAGTAATGGAAGTGTGAAGCCAGCTGTTTTCCCAGTTCCTGTTTGAGCAGAAGCTAAAACATCTTTTCTTTGTAGGATTAGCGGGATGGCTTTCTCTTGAATTGGGGAAGGGTCAGTATATCCTTTCTCGTTGACGGCTTTTAAAAGTGAAGGCGTTAAGCCAAGTTCGTTAAATTTCATAGTTGATAAAGCATATATTTTGCTTTGAATTTTGTTGTTATTCTCAATGATCAATTAAGATTTTAAGAATTATATTTTTTGCAAACATAAAGTTTTCTGGTATAAATTTTGCTAGTTTAAACTTGAATTAAATTTATTAAATTTATCAAATGAAAAATTTCATATTACTTTTATGTTTAGTATCTGTGAGCTCTTGTCAATATGAAGACTATGACGATAGTAAAATTATTGATCCCCCTTTAGCAACTTGTATTGATGGTTATGCCAAAATTGATGGTACTGATCATGAATATTCTTGTCTTAATTATGACTTAATGGGACACGTAACTCTTGAAGAAATGGATGCAGAAGCTGGTAATGATTGCTGGGGATGGAGCGACTCAACAACTGGAAGAGAATATGCGATTATGGGAGTAAATAATGGAACTGCTTTTGTAGATATTACTGATTCAACATCACCTGTTTATCTTGGTAAACTTCCAACTTCTACTGTTGACAGTTCATGGAGAGACATTAAAGTTTATAATGATCATGTATATATTGTTAGTGAGGCACCAGATCACGGTTTACAGGTTTTTAATTTAACTAATTTAAGAGGAGTGGAATCAAAACAAATTTTTTCAGCTGATTATACAGACAAATCTTTTGGACAAGCGCATAATATTGCCATCAATGAAGATTCTGGATACGCTTATGTGCTAGGAGCCAGATCTAAGGGACTTTATGCTTTTGATTTGTCTAATCCAATATCCCCTGAATTAGTCACAGAGTTACCTAGTTTTGGTTATAGTCACGATGCTCAAATTGTTATATATAATGGTCCAGATCAAGATTATGTTGGTAAAGAAATTTACTTTGGAAGTAATGAAGACAGAGTAGATATTGTTGATGTTACAAATAAATTAGAACCAAAACTTATAAGTACTTTTAATTACGATCATCAATACACTCATCAGGCCTGGTTAACGGATGATCATAAATATGCTTTGCTTGGAGATGAATTAGATGAGTTAGATTCAAACTATGAATTAAAAGTAGATGCTAAAACAAGGACTATAGTAATAGATTTAAGTGATTTAGACAATCCGACTTTACATCATAATTATGAGGCAGAAACTAAAGCTATTGATCATAATGGTTATATTAAAGGAACTGAATTTTTTCTAGCTAGTTACACAGCAGGACTCAGAGTTTTAGATGTTTTAAATATTAATCAGAAAAGTATTTCTGAAACTGGATTTTTTAATACTTATCATGCTGATGATCATTCTGGTATTGTTAAAAAAACTAGTTCAACTAAGTGGTCAGATCCAGGAGATCACATTGGTAAAAAAGGAAATAGTGAGGCTTTTAATGGAGCTTGGAGCGTATATCCTTATTTCAAAAGTGAGAATATAATTGTTAGCGATATTAATTCAGGATTATTTATAGTTAAAAAACAAAATTAATTTAAGTTTTGATGAATTTTCGCTTACTCTGTTTAAATGTTCCTTTTTTCATTACGAAAAAAGTATTAAAACATTTAACATTTTAAGATAAAATTTATATATTTGCACGCATTTAAAAGTAATAAAAACATTATATCATATGGCTAAGGAAACATTTGATCGTTCAAAA
>CAJWAE010000079.1 GCA_913020075.1 uncultured Flavobacteriaceae bacterium | reverse complement strand
TCAAAAATGCTGCAACTCAGATTATTCAAGTTGAACCGTTTTTACCAATTGTTGCTAAGGTTTCAGAGTCTAATACAGTAATTGGAGATTATATATTTGAACCCAATAAAGCAGACATAGTGAATGATCTACTTCCAAAGTCATTAAAGATACAGATGTATAAAGCCTTGAGAGACTCTTTTGCAAGCGAACATGGCGCTCGGATGACTGCAATGCACAAAGCAACAGATAATGCAACTGAGCTACGTGACCAATTAAAGTTAACTTACAACAAGGCTAGACAAGCTTCAATCACAAACGAAATTTTAGAAATTGTTGGAGGAGCTGAAGCGTTAAATGGATAATAAAAATTATTTTTTTATTTAAAATTTATACACAATTAGCAATAAAAAAAAAGCTATACTAATACCTCTATCTTTACAATAAAAAACTATGAAAACGAATAATAAACAGATTGTTTTAGGAATAATTGGTTTGTTAATTTTTTCTTGTAATAAAGAACCAGAAGAAGTAATCGATGTTGTTAAAGAGGAGATGAATCAAAGCGAAATAGATCCGTTTTATTTGACTTTAAACGAAGACAGCTCTTTGGGAGACTATTGGGAGCTTTTTGTTGCTGATGCTATCCGCTCTAATAAGCCTGACCCTGGGTTTGGCAAGAACATAACTGTTTTTTTTGGTTCTGAACCTGATTTTGCTTCAGGAGTAACATCAGATCACGCTGGAAGAGCATATAATATTTGTGACGAAAACACCGTAAGTTTTGAAATCATCCAATCCTTTTGGGAAGATTTTTCAATAGTTCAACGACTTTATACATTTTATCATGAAGCTGGTCATGCTAGGTATAAGTATCGACATCCATGTGAATCAAATGAGTGCACATCAGCACCAGATGATTATCCGATTATGTGGCTCTCAGTATTACCAGGGAATACTCCTTTAGAAGAGTTTATAAGAGACAAAGAAAATTTTTTTAAGAGAAATTGGGAAGGAGTAAGATACTTTAATTGTTCTGACTAACCATTAGAATAAATTCTTTTGGAACTATCCTAAATTCATTTCTTTTCATAAATATCAATAATTTCTAGAGTTATTTTCTTCTTGGTCGTAAGGATACAATAATGGTATACAGCAAAAATCCCGTCACTTACAAGGCTATTAAACTATAAGTTTAATAAGTAATCATTAAGCTTGGGATTATGCACAAAGGTTCTCCCCAAAATCACTACAGTAACTTTTATATAGATTATACTTATTTTCAAATCTAGAAATTGATATAACATTACTTTCCATTAGTCTAATTATCGTTAATAATTCAATAAAATAACTTCTCAAAACAAAAAAAAGAGAATAAGGATTGTGTAATTTTAAGCATATAAAAATATATCTATGATTCAGATTCTTGTAAAAAATGAAAGCCCATATGAATTACCATCTTATTCAACAAAATTTTCCGCAGGGATGGACCTAAAGGCTGTGTTAGACGTCCCAACTGATCTGAAACCCTTAGAGCGTAAGGTTTTTAAAACTGGATTGAAAATTGCTCTTCCTGAAGGCTATGAGGGGCAAATTCGTCCAAGAAGCGGATTGGCAGCTAAACATGGCATATCTGTCCTTAATGCACCGGGAACAATTGATTCTGATTATCGAGGAGAAATAGGAGTGATTTTAGTGAATCTTTCCAATGAAGTATTTACAATTATACCTGGTGAGCGAATTGCACAATTGGTATTAGCCAAACATGATCAAATAACATGGAAAATTACCGAAAATCTTTCTTCAACTATCCGTGGTGAAGGCGGATTTGGCAGTACCGGACAAAAATAAAGATATGAAAATTATTGTGCCTATGGCAGGAAGAGGATCTCGTTTACGACCTCACAGTTTAACCATCCCTAAACCATTAATTTCAGTTGCAGGAACACCCATTGTTCATCAATTAGTACAAGAAATCACAAAAGTAGTAGACGATCCTATTACTGATATTGCATTTATTTTAGGAGATCCAGCCTTTTTTGGTGAAGAGGTAGTTGCCTCATTAAATATTTTGGCTCAAAAACTGGGAGCAATCTCCCATATATTTAGGCAATTAGAACCACTTGGAACTGGTCATGCCATTATGTGCGCATCATCATTACTAGAAGGACCATGTATAGTTGCATATGCAGACACTTTGATTAGTGCAAATTTAAAACTAGATCCAGAAGCTGATGCAGTAATTTGGGTAAAGCAAGTAAATCAACCCGAAGCATTTGGTGTTGTTGATTTGGATTCAGAAAATAGAATTACGAATTTGATTGAAAAACCCAAAGATTTTGTTTCTGACCTAGCAGTGATAGGTATCTATTATTTTAAACGAACTGAATTATTAAAAGAGGCCTTAGATAAAGTAGTGACCCAAGATTTAATACCGGGTCAAGAATATCAAATCAACCAGGGAATTTTAGCTATGATAGAATCTGGAGTAGTTTTTAAAACAGGAAAAGTTACGACTTGGATGGACTGTGGTAATCCTTCAGCTACTATAGAGACAAACACTGCAATGCTCCAGATAAAATCTGATGAGGGCGTAAAACTCATTAATAATTCTGCAATTATTGAAAGTAGCTCTATTATTTCTCCGTGTTTTATAGGAAAAAATGTCAAAATAAAAAACAGCATTATTGGACCAGGAGTTTCAGTTGGAGAAGGAACGGTAATAGAGAATAGTAATTTAAAAAACTGCTTAATTCAAAACCATAGTTATCTGGAAAATGTCCAGCTTAAAAAGGGAATGATTGGAAACCATGTGCGTTATAAAGGAAATTCTACCTTTGTAAGTATTGGAGATTATTCGGAGTTAAATTAATTATGGAACAAACACTTAAGCATTCTATTTTTTTATTGGGTTTAACCTTTTTTTTTATATCATGTAAATCGGTTGCGGTTTTACCCACTAAAACTCCTATTAAAAACGTAGATATTTCTGCACTCGCTACAAAAATTAAATCAAATTATCCAAAAATTAATAAAGTTAGATCTAGGATAAGGGCAACTTATGACGATGGAAAACGTGAACAACAAATTATTGTTCAATTTAGATTAGAAAAACAAAAAAAAATATGGATGAGTGCTTCAATGATTATTCCTATTGCTAAATTAATGATAACACCAGAAGAAGTTTTGTTTTATGAAAAATTTCAAAAAAATTACTTTAAAGGAAGTTTAGATATTATCAATAGCCTTACCAATATGTCTTTGAGATACAGTGATATTGAAAACCTATTTTTAGGGAAGCCTTTTTTAGATCCTTCTTTAGGTCGATGGAAACAGGTTTCAAACCCAAAAAATTATATTTTACTTCCTCAAGGAAAGCGAATTAGATTAAAGCCAACTCTTTTTTTTAATCCCAGTACATTTATTTTAAATGAACAACGTTTTTTAATCCCAGGAACCAATCAAACATTGACCATTAAATATTTAAATCATTTTCGGATTGAAGGAGAGATTTTACCCCAATTAATAGAGATAACTTTATTTGATGGTCAAATTTTAAAGCGTTTGGAGCTCGAATTTACACGAACTGATTTTCCTGAAAAACTCAATTTTCCATTTCAAATACCGGCTGAATATAACGAAATACAATTTTAAATGTACCGAGGACTTATTTTCATATTACTTTTTTGGACAGGAACAGGAGCTTTAGTTTGTCAAGATACCAGTAAGCGACAACAAGAATTAGAATCCCAACGTGTTAGATTAAAAAATCAAATTAAACAGATCAACGCATTGCTTTTTTCAAACACTAAGGCTCGAAAAAATGTTTTATCAGAAGCTGAAGACATTCAAGTAAGACTTAATGTACGTTCTGAACTAATTAAAGTAACGAATGAGCAAACTAATTTACTTACACGAAAAATTAATTTAAACGAAAGGAATATTGAAGCACAAAACAATGAATTAGAAATTTTAAAAGGAGATTATGCTAAAATGATTAAAAAATCTTATACAAGTAAATCAAAGCAAAACCGATTGATGTTTTTGTTTTCTTCAAAAAATTTTCTGCAAGCCTATAAACGGATCCAATATTTAAAACAGTATGCTCGATCCAGAAGAAAACAAGGAATTAGAATTAGAGAAAAAACAGTATTACTTCGAGACCTCAATCAAACACTCATAGTAGAAAAAGACAAAAAAGAAAACCTCATAAAAGAAAACCGATTAGTTAAAGTTGACTTAAAAAAAGAGCAAAAAAATCAAAAGCGATTGATTAAAAGCTTAAAACAAAAAGAACGCTCTCTAGCTGCAGAAATCATTAAAAAAGAAAAGCAAACCAGAGCAATTGACAAAAAGATTAATCGTTTAATCCGGGAAGCTATAGCTGAGTCTAACAAGGTCCTAGGAAAAAAAGGAAAAAAAACTTTTGAATTGACCCCAGAAGCTAAGCTTCTTGCAGCTAATTTTGTTGCAAATAAAGGGCGTTTACCTTGGCCTTTAGAAAAAGGGTTTTTAGTCCAGGGATTCGGAAGACAGCCTCATTCAATAGTAAAAACTACAACAATACAAAGTAATGGGGTTACTTTAGCAACAGCACCTTTTTCAGAAGTTCGTGCTGTTTTTGAAGGTGAAGTAATGTCTGTGGTTATTTTTAAAGGCAGTAATCCTTCTGTTTTAATAAGACATGGAAATTATATAACTGTCTACAAAAATCTCGGAAAACTCTATGTTAAAAAAGGGGATAAAGTTAGATCTAAAGAACCCATAGGACAAGTATTTACTAACCAACAAAATGGGAAAACAGAACTTCAGTTTAGCATTTTCAATAACATAAAACCATTAAACCCTAAAGGATGGGTTTATCAAATGTAACTTAATTTTCTTCTAAATACCAAGCATCTTCTTTAAGTGTATACTTTAAAAAATACAACATATTAATAGCTTCTTTTTTAGTTTTATAACGACCAAAAGCTGCACGGTGTAATCCTTCAGAATTTGATTCTGCTATTTCTGCAGAGTAACCTTCATCTATTAGCTGCTTTACTTTTTTTTCGGCATTCTCCAAAGAACGAAAGGAGCCTGCAATAACACTGTAGTAATCAAGGGGAATTATTTCCGATTCTTTAGGAACAGCATTAAAGACAACTTCAACAGCCTTGAGGTTACCTAAATCAAAGGTAGCTTCTTGTACATTTTTTTCAATTTGAATTTGTGCTTTTTGTTGTGCCACAATGAGTTGATCTGCGACATAACGATCACCAAAAAAGTACGAGCCACCCAGAAGAGAAATTACAACAATTCCAATCGCTGCATAACGAACAATGGGTGATTTTTTTATAGGGCTTCCTTCATTTTCAGGGGCAAACATTAGATCATCTTTATTAGTATCTTCCATAAGTGGGATTGTTTTATATTCTTTTGAGATATTTATTAGAGGTTGGCGATCAAAGGTGACTAGTCCATACGAATGAACATCAAAATTTACTTTTCCCCAAGGGTGGAAAATAATTTTTTTATGCTCATTAACTATTATATCCCCGACCCCCGGAAAACGCAAAGCCTGCGTTTGAAGTTTTTTCTTCCAGCTACTCACTTCTTTTTCAATTAAACGCATCGCTAGTTCGTAGGTGATTTTTTCTTTTTGAGCCATATAATGAGCCAAAATACCATCATTAGATTTTAGAAGCTGATTAAAGTTTACTTCTTTTCTAGATGGAAAAAAAGTTCCGTTAGAATTCACCTTTATATTATGGGAGCGTGTTAAAAAAGCCCCAAAACGAGGAATCGTAACACATTCGTATTGATAAAGGAGATCTTTAATAATTTGGTTTAATTGCATTAAATCAAAAATACTAAATTTATGTTAGACTGTTGTAAACACAATTTAAAAAGCAAAATAACTAAGGCAATTTTTCTTTTTAATACGAATTCATTTACTTTTAAATTTACATAAGCATATAGTGCATATCACCTGATTTGCAATTGAATTATTAAAAGTTAATATCCGATTTTTTTTCGAACACGTAATAATACTTCTTTAGCAACCATACGAGCCTTTTCAGCTCCTTTAGAGAGCTCGATATTAACTTCTTCGGGGTGTTGATGATAATAGTCAAATTTTTGACGCTCTTCAGAGAATTTGTCTAAAATTAATTCAAATAAAAGTTGTTTAACATAACCATAGCCCATTCCCCCATTAATATACTTATTACGGAGTTCATTAATGGATCTCACAGGGGCCAATAGAGAATAAAGAGTAAATATATTACACTTTTCAGGATCTTTAGGATCATCCAATGAAACGCTATCAGTTTGGATGCTCATGATC
>CAJWAE010000078.1 GCA_913020075.1 uncultured Flavobacteriaceae bacterium | reverse complement strand
AGCCCCCTAGGCAGTTACTTTAAAGAAAAATCTCCTCAAAACAAGCGTATAAAAGCAGTAATGAATGATCTTAGTCGAAAATATAATTGTTCTGAAGATCAACTTCTTCTTGCATGGTTGATGTATCATCCTTCAAAAATTTATCCTGTTGTAGGAACTACTTCCGTAAAACGCTTGAAACTGGCATTAAATGCTAAAGAAATTATATTAGAAACCACAGACTGGTTTTTATTATTAGAGGCCAGCATGGGAAATCCTTTACCTTAAATAAATAACTATGGAAGATAAAATTATTTTTATAACTGGTGCCAGTAGTGGTATCGGATGGGCAACAGCAGAAGCTTTTTCTAAAAGGGGTGCACAGCTGATTCTTTGCGGAAGAAGAAAAGAAAAATTAGAAATTTTAGCTAGAAAACTTGACGTAAAAACAACAATACTTATATTTGACGTTAGAGATAAAAAAGCGGTTTTTGATGCAATAGAAAATCTCCCGGAAAATTGGAAAAAAATCGATATCTTAATAAATAACGCTGGAAATGCTCATGGACTTGACCCGGTTCAAACTGCCAAGTTAGAAGATTGGGATGCAATGATTGATGGTAATGTAAAAGGTTTAATGTATGTCACAAAAGCCGTACTTCCAAATATGCTATCAGCTAAAAAAGGACATATTATTAATCTTGGTTCAATTGCAGGAAAAGAGGTATATCCTAACGGAAGTGTATATTGCAGTAGTAAATTTGCTGTGGATGCTTTTACCCAAGGTCTTCGTATTGATCTTAATTCAGAAGGAATTCGTGTAGGGTCAGTACATCCTGGGTTAGTGGATACTGAGTTTTCTGAAGTTCGTTTTAAAGGTGATCATCAGCGAGCTAGAAAAGTATACCAAGGTATTGATGCTCTTTCTGCTAATGATGTTGCTGATGCTATACTTTATATGGCTAGTGCGCCTGAAAAAGTGAATGTTGCTGATTTAGTTTTACTACCTACAAGACAAGCAAACTCATATGTCTCAAATCGGGAGAAATAACTTTTTACAAAATTCTATTGCTCTTCAATAATTTCAGGATATAAAAAATGATTGTATGGAAAACGGGTGATGTGGATGTTTCTCACTTCTTCATAAATACGTTTTCTAAACCCCTCTATGTTGTCTTTCTTCAAGGCAGAAATAAAAAGTGCATTTCCATTCATACGATGCATCCATGTTTGCTCCCATTCTTCAAGACTATAATGTCTTTCACTGCGTTTTTCAATTAATTCAGTTTCATCCCAAGGCTCTGATTTGTATGTATCAATTTTATTAAAAACCATTAAGGTAGGTTTATCTAAACTTTTAATTTCCTTTAAAATTTGATTAACTGAGGCTATATGTTCTTCAAAATTTACATGAGAAATATCAACTATGTGAAGCAACAAATCCGCTTCTTGAACCTCATCCAAAGTACTTTTAAAAGACTCTACCAATTGGGTAGGTAACTTTCGAATAAAACCAACAGTATCTGATAATAAAAAAGGTAAGTTGCCAATAACAACTTTACGTACTGTTGTATCAAGTGTTGCGAATAATTTGTTTTCTGCAAAAACTTTACTCTTAGCTATAACATTCATAAGAGTTGATTTTCCAACATTAGTATAACCAACTAAAGCAACTCGAGCCAGTGATCCCCTATTTCCTCGCTGAGTTGCCATTTGTTTATCAATTGTAAGTAATTTCTTTTTTAGTAAAGTAATCTTATCTCGAACAATACGACGATCCGTTTCAATCTCTGTTTCACCAGGACCACGCATACCAATCCCTCCTTTTTGACGCTCTAAGTGCGTCCAAAGGCCTTTTAGCCTTGGTAATAAATATTGATACTGTGCAAGTTCAACTTGTGTTCGAGCGTAGCTAGTTTGTGCTCTTTGGGCAAAAATATCAAGAATCAGCCCTGTACGGTCCAAAACTTTAACTTTTAATGTTTTTTCTAGATTTACTTGTTGAGCAGGAGTAAGTTCATCATCAAAAATAACAGAGGAGATATCATATTCTTTAACATAATTCAAAACCTCTAGCGTTTTTCCTGATCCAATAAAAGTTTTTGGATTAGGAGTTTCTATTTTTTGAGTATAACGCTTTAAAACTAAACCACCAGCAGTATAAGCCAAAAACTCAAGCTCATCTAAATATTCATTTGATAGATCTTCACTCTGGCGAGAATTAATTATTCCTACTAAAATAGTTTTTTCAACCTCAAGTGATTTTTTTTCAATCATTATATTGTGGTTTCCACTTTTTTAATTTTATTTTTTTTCCGTCAAATTCTCCGTAAGTATAATGGGAAATCCAATCCCCTAAATTGATGTATTTTGAGGAAGAATTTAAATCAATTTCCATGGGAATATGTCTGTGCCCAAAAAGAAAATAATCTCGATGCTTTTGTTTTAGTTTTCGATTTGCATATTTAACAAGCCATTCTTCTTTATCTCCTAAAAATTTGATTTCTTTTTCTCCAGAAATCAATTTATTTTTCAATGACAAATACTGTCCTAATCGAATTCCTAAATCAGGATGTAATATTTGGAAAAGCATTTTAGAAACTGGATTTATAAAAACTTTTTTCATTCTCTTATATCGGATATCATTGGGCCCTAAACCGTCTCCGTGTCCAATAAAAAAAGTAGTGTTTTGAATGGTAAAATCTTTTGGTTTATGATAAACAGGAATTCCTAGTTCTGTTTCAAAATAATCTTTCATCCAAAGATCATGATTTCCAACAAAATAATGAACAGAAATACCCCGATCTACAAATGCCGCTAATTTGCCTAAAACCCTAACGAATCCCTTTGGAACAACTGTTTTGTATTCAAACCAAAAATCAAATAAGTCACCTAATAAAAATAGAGCCTCTGCGTCTTTTTCAATATGATTTAACCAATTCAAAAAAAAATCTTCTCTTTTTTTACTTTTTTCAGGTGTTGGCGCACCAAAATGTTGATCTGAAGCAAAGTAAATTTTCTTTTTTTGGGATAGTTTCATTTAATTTACATTAACCAATAGCTTGTTCCAAATCAGCAATTAAGTCTCTAACATCTTCAATACCAACACTTAATCGAATCAAAGCATCTACTACTCCACTTTTTTCACGAACCTCTTTAGGAATAGATGCATGGGTCATGCTTGCGGGGTGTCCAGCTAAACTTTCAACACCTCCCAAAGATTCAGCAAGAGTAAAAAGATTTAAACGTTCAACTATTTTTATTGCAGCTTCATAGTTTGCTCCTTTAGTTGTAAAAGACAACATGCCTCCAAATCCATTCATTTGTGCTTTAGCTACATCATGATTTTCGTGAGTTTCGAAACCAGGCCAAAACACTGTTTCAATTTTAGGATGATTCTTTAAAAAGTGAGCAATAGTTTCAGCATTTTCACAATGTCGATGCATACGAACGTGTAAAGTTTTAATACCTCTTAATGTTAAAAAACTATCCATTGGACCACAAATAGCTCCACTCGCATTTTGGATAAATCCAATTCTTTCTGCTAAATCTGTTTTGTTTACAACTAAAGCGCCCAAAACAACATCAGAATGACCCGCTAAATATTTTGTGGCAGAATGCATTACTATGTCAGCACCTAACTTTAATGGTTGCTGAATATAAGGAGAGGCAAAAGTATTATCAACTGCCAAAAGAATATTATGCTTTTTAGCAATAGCAGAAACTGCTTTAACATCAATAATATTCATCATGGGGTTTGTAGGAGTTTCTACCCAAATTAGTTTTGTCTCATTTGTTATGTTATCAGTAATGTTTTGGAGGTTATCCATTCCTACAAAATGAAATTTTAATCCAAAATCTTCAAAAATTTTAGTGAATAAACGATACGAACCCCCATATAAATCATTGGTTGATATGATTTCATCTCCTGGCTTTAAAAGTTTCAAAACTGCATCCATAGCAGCTAATCCTGAGCCAAAGGCAAAGCCAAACTGACCTGATTCGATACTAGCTAATGATTTTTCAAGTGCTTGACGTGTTGGATTATGGGTTCTACTGTATTCAAAACCTTTATGACCACCTGGAGTTGTCTGCGCATAGGTGGAAGTTTGGTAAATTGGAGGCATTACAGAACCGTAAGCCTTGTCAGGAGCTTGTCCTCCATGAATTGTTTTGCTATTAAAATGTAATTTATCTTCCAATATATTTTTACTTAATTAACTTTACAAAGGTATTTGATTTTAGGTAAAACAGCTGTTTTTCAATAAAATGATTTTCCTTTGTAAAGTTAATTATTAAAAATGCGTATATTTTATTATTTAAGTACTTGTGACAGTTGCAAAAGAATTCTTTCACAGCTTTGTTTAGATGATTCTATTGTTCAAGTAGATATTAAGAAAAATCCTTTGACAATTGATCAATTAGAAAATCTTTATTTGCTATCAGGAAGCTATGAAGCATTGTTCAGCAAGAGAGCTCAACTTTATAAAAAAAGAAATTTAAAAAATAAAGTTCTTACAGAAATAGATTATAAAAACTTTCTTTTAGAGCATTATACCTTTTTAAAACGGCCCGTTTTTATCTATGATAAAAAACTTTTTATCGGCAATAGTACCAAAGAAGTATCAGCTATAAAAGCTTTTCTGTATGAACAATAGAATTTTAGCTCTTCTTGCCGCTTTAGGTGCTACAACTATTTATGGATTGAATCACACAATTGCAAAAGTTGTGATGCCTCATTATATTGGTGCTTTTGGATTTATTATGCTTCGTGTTGTGGGGGCTGCTATTTTATTTTGGATTTTAAGTCTTTTTACTACCAAAGAAAAAATCGATAGAAAAGACTATCCACGAATTTTTTTTGGTGCTGTTTTAGGCATGTGTATTAATATGTTAATGTTTTTTAAAGGCTTACAATTATCAACACCTATTAACAGCGGGGTGATAGTTACTTTAACTCCAATAATTATATTGATTCTCTCTGCAATATTTTTGAAAGAAAGATTAAATAGTACTAAGTTTTTTGGGATAACTCTTGGGTTTTCTGGAGCTTTATTACTTATTTTATATGGAAATACAACTCAATTAGTAAATGCCCCCAATATTCCCCTAGGCAATACAATGATGCTAATTAATTCGATTTGTTACGGATCATATTTAGTTCTAGTAAAGCCCCTAACCAAAAAATATAGTACTGTTACCCTAATGAAATGGATGTTTTTATTAGGTATATTTATGACATTTCCAATTACATATCCAGAGGTAATTGCAGTTTCTTGGAGTACCTTGCCATTTGATGCTATTTGGAGGATGATATTTGTTATTGTTGGGACTACTTTTTTAACTTACATGCTGAATGTTTATGCCTTAAAATCCCTTCCACCAACCACAATTGGAGCATTTGCTTATTTACAACCTTTAATAACTATTGTTTATGCTGTTTTTACAGGAAACGATTCGCTAGACGGCATCAAGATTATTGCTTGTTTATTGGTTTTTTTAGGTGTTTATCTTGTTTCAAGAAAAATGAAAATTAAGCATGCTAAAGTTATTTAATTAATCCTTTTAAGTTTTGAAAAACAAAGTGTTTGTTCTGTTTTGATTCTGATTCTTAATTTTAGAACTTACATGCATGTTGAAAAAACGATTTTACTATGTAATTAAAATACAATTTTTAGGTTATCGTTTCCATGGCTGGCAAAAACAAACAAATTCAAAAACTATTCATTTGATGATTGATAGAACACTAAAGTTTGTCTTAGGAGAACAGTCCTTTAAGTCCTTGGGAGCAGGAAGAACAGACGCTATGGTATCTGCAAACGAAGCTGCATTTGAATTATTTTTAGAAGAAAAATCGTTGCCTAATCTCGATAGCTTTTTAAATATATTTAATCACAATTTACCACAAGACATTAGAATGCTTTCAATTAAAGAGGTTGATTCTAGTTTTAACATAATTAAAGATTCAAAACAAAAAGAATATCATTATGTTTTTGCGCATGGTGGAAAATTTCATCCTTTTTGTGCCCCAATTTTAACTACTATTTTAGAATCATTGGATATTGACTTAATGATCAAGGGCTCTAGATTATTTGAAGGAAATCATAACTTTAAAACATACTGTTATAAACCAAAAAATAATGGGATTTACCAGCGTGAATTAATTTATTGTCAGCTTATGGAAAACAAAGTTTACAGAGCTAATTTTTTTCCAGATAAGAGCTATTTACTAAAGGTGATTGGCAAAGGGTTCGGTCGGCATCAAATTCGTCTAATGATGGGAGCTCTAATAAAATTAGGTAAAGGAGAGATTGATATTGATTTTATTAAAAAAAGTTTATTTAAAAACAGTAAAGAAGTAATGGATTATATTGCTCCAGCTTCTGGCTTAATTTTACATAAAATTGATTTTTAAATAATTTGTGCTATGTGTTTTTATTCTGCTATTTACGTTATAAATAATGTAAATATCTTTTAAATTAAGCTAAAAGATATTAATATAGATGAAGATGATAACTCTTTAAAAAGTATATTTTAAAATTCTAATTAGCTTTGATATTATTATTTGTTTTTTAAATTTTTTTATACAATTATTCTTCTCTATTTTTGTAAAAAATAAATTCTATGAAAAAAGTTTTATTCA
>CAJWAE010000077.1 GCA_913020075.1 uncultured Flavobacteriaceae bacterium | reverse complement strand
AAAGAGTTTTCTCAAGGTTTTATCCGTACTACTAATAATCGCATGGAGCTTTTGGCGGTTATTGTTGGTTTAGAACTTATAAAGAAGGCTCCTATGGAAGTTGTCGTTTATTCTGACTCTAAATATGTGGTTGACTCTGTAGAAAAAAAATGGGTTTTTGGTTGGCAAAAAAAAGACTTTAAGGGTAAGAAAAATAGTGATCTTTGGAAAAGGTTTCTAATAATAAATAAAAAGCACAAGGTTCGTTTTGAATGGATTAAAGGTCATAATCAACATCCTCAAAATGAGCGATGTGACCATCTAGCTTTTCAAGCGGCCAAAGGTGAAAATTTAATTTCAGATAGAATTTTTGAACAAACATAGCAGCTAAAGACATGATAAATTTATAAGATGTTTATAGTCTTTAATAAATGTTTTCTTTAAATCTAAAAAGGGATACATAGTTTTATATTTTTGTGAGATGAATAATAAAATTTTAGTCTTAGGGACCATGGCATATGATGCACTGGAAACACCCTTTGGGAAAACAGGCAAAATTCTTGGAGGTTGTGCAACCTATATAGGTTTAGCAGTTTCACAATTTAAATCGGAATGTGGATTAATTTCTATTGTTGGAGATGATTTCAAAAATATATATTTGGACTTATTAGAATCTAAAGGCTTAGATCTTTCGGGAGTAATCAAAATGGAAGGCGAAAAAACATTTTTTTGGAGTGGAAAATATCACAATGACATGAATTCAAGGACAACTTTAGATACACAACTTAATGTGTTGACAAAGTTTAATCCAATTGTTCCAGAGTATTTTAAAGACTCCAGCTTTGTATTGTTAGGAAATCTTGACCCTAATTTACAACTCGCTGTTTTAGAGCAAATGAATAACAGACCCGAACTGGTTGTAATGGATACTATGAACTTTTGGATTGATGGATATCGAGATAAACTAGATGAATTGATTACTAAAGTCGATGTGATTTCAATTAATGACGAAGAAGCTAGACAAATAACAGGGACTCATTCTTTAGTCGAGGCAGCTAAAAAAATCCAAGCAATGGGTCCTAAATACGTCGTAATAAAAAAAGGAGAGCATGGGGCACTTCTTTTTTATGGCGAAAAAATATTTTGTGCTCCAGGATTACCTTTAGAAGTAGTTTTTGATCCAACAGGTGCAGGAGACAGTTTTATTGGGGGTTTTGTAGGACATCTATCTCAATGTGATGAAATTTCTTTCGAAGAAATGAAATTTGCTACCATTTTGGGATCTGCTATGGCATCATTTACAGTTCAAGAATTTGGAACTCAAGCTCTAGAAGATCTTACCTTAAAAGAACTTAAAAGCCGGATTAATGACTTTAAAGTTTTAACTGAATTTAAATTAGTGTAAACATCAACAATATCTTATGAGCGACGCCATCAAGCATGAATGTGGAATTGCACTTTTACATCTCAAGAAACCATTATCCTTTTACAAGGAAAAATATGGTAGCGCACTTTACGGAATTAACAAGATGTATCTATTAATGGAAAAGCAGCATAACCGCGGTCAAGACGGCGCTGGTTTTGCAAGCATTAAATTTGACATGTCTCCTGGAGAAAGATATATTAGTAGAGTTCGTTCTGCAGACCAACAACCTATTCAACAGATTTTTAAAACGATTAATAAACGTATTCAAAAACAAATTAGTCAAAACTCAAAAATACTTTCAGATACTGACTTATTAAAGCAACAAGTCCCCTATGTAGGAGAGCTTATGCTTGGACATGTTAGGTATGGAACTTTTGGAAAGAATAATATTGAGAATGTTCATCCTTTTCTTCGCCAAAATAATTGGATGCATCGTAACTTAATCGTTGCTGGAAATTTTAATTTAACAAATGTCAATGAATTATTTGATAATTTAGTAGAGTTAGGTCAGCATCCAAAAGAAAAAGCAGATACTATTAGTGTAATGGAAAAGATTGGACACTTTTTAGATGTGGCGGTTGCTAAAATATATAAAAAATTAAAAAAGGAAGGCTATAATAAGGCTCAAGCTTCACCCTTAATAGCTGAGCGTCTAAATTTGTCTAAAATTCTTCGTAAAGCTTCTAAAAACTGGGATGGTGGCTATGCCATGGCTGGCCTTTTGGGACATGGAGATTCTTTTGTGCTTCGAGACCCTGTAGGTATTCGTCCGGTATATTACTATAATGACGATGAAATTGTTGTAGTCACCTCCGAACGCCCCGTAATTCAAACAGTATTTAACGTACCATATGAAAGTATTAAAGAATTGGAACCAGGACATGCAATAATAACTAAGAAACTAGGGGAAACTAAAATCACAAAAATATTAGAACCTCAGGAAAAAAAGGCATGTTCTTTTGAACGAATTTATTTTTCAAGAGGTGGAGATGCTGAAATTTACCAAGAACGAAAAGATTTAGGCAAAGCACTTTTCCCACTTGTTCATAATGCTATCAAAGGTGATTTAGAAAACACTGTTTTTTCATTTATTCCAAATACAGCTGAAACTTCTTTTTATGGAATGATTGGAGCTGTTCAAGATCATGTTAGAGACACTCTGAAAAAGGAACTATCTAAAACAGATAAACCAGATTTAGAATCGATCATTAAAATGCTCAATTTAAAGCCTAGAATTGAAAAAATAGCAATAAAGGATGCTAAGTTAAGAACATTTATTACTGAAGATTCTGGAAGAGATGATTTAGTAGCGCACGTATATGACATTACCTATGGGGTTGTTAAAAAAACAGATAATCTTGTAATTATTGATGATAGTATTGTTCGAGGAACTACTTTACAAAAAAGTATTTTAAGAATGTTAGATCGATTGTCTCCAAAAAAAATTGTTATAGTTTCTAGCGCACCTCAAATACGTTATCCTGACTGTTATGGGATTGATATGGCAAAACTAGAAGAATTCATTGCATTTAAAGCTGCTCTAGAACTTCACAAGGATCTGAAAACCTACGAATCTGTTATAAAATCAGTTTATGACAATTGTAAGAAAAGTATATCAGATAATATTAAAATTCCCCCTAATCATGTTAAAGCTATTTATGATCCCTTTACCGATGAAAAGATTTCCTACAAAATAGCCCAACTACTTAAAAACAATAGTATTAATGCAGAGATAGATGTTATTTTTCAAAAAGTTAGTGGTCTCCATAAAGCGTGTCCAAAAAATCTAGGAGATTGGTATTTTACTGGAGATTATCCTACTCCTGGAGGTTGTCGTGTAGTTAACAAGGCCTTTATTAATTTTGTAGAAAACAACAACAAAAGAGCATATTAATATACTTTTGATTTAATTAACGAATATGATTACGTTAACTCTAAAGAGTTCTTAACTAACATTTAGTTTACTAGATTATAAGCAGATTAAGTTCATAAATAGGATCAAAAAAAGGAGAAATTTATTTCTCCTTTTTTTAGAAGTCTGAAAAATAATTAAGCTCCCTTTGTGTAAAGTTCACTTACTTTTGCCCAGTTAATTACATTAAAGAAAGCATCAACATAATCGGGTCTTCTATTTTGATAGTTGAGATAATATGCGTGTTCCCAAACATCAATTCCAAGTATAGGAGTTCCTTGACACCCGATACCCGGCATTAAAGGATTGTCTTGATTTGCAGTGGAACATACTTTTACAGAACCCTCTGAATGAACACAAAGCCATGCCCAGCCTGAGCCAAATTGAGTCGCTGCTGCTTTTGCAAAAGCAGTTTTAAATTCATCAAAAGATCCAAACGCTTTATCAATAGCAGCTTTTAGATCACCTGAAGGTAAACCACCTCCACTAGGAGACATTATTTGCCAAAAAAGGCTATGATTATAAAAGCCACCACCATTATTTCTAATAGCTTTATTGTCAAGATCTAAGCCATTTAAAATTTCTTCAATGGATTCGTTTTCATGAGCTGTGCCAGCAATCGCATTATTTAAGTTGTTGGTATATCCGTTATGATGTTTACTATGATGAATCTCCATAGTTTTTGCATCAATATGGGGTTCTAATGCATTATAAGCATAAGTAAGTGAAGGTAGTTCAAAAGACATTTTTTTATTTTTAAGATTTAAACAAAATTAAATTTTCTTTTCTTATAAAGAGCCTAACTTTTGAAAAGCCTTACATTTATCTGTCTTTTAATTGTTTTTGAATAAAACTTCTTTTCATATAATCAATGCTGCTGCCGGATCTGGTAAAACCTATACTTTGGTATTAGAGTATTTAGAACTTCTTTTGGGTTCTTCTAGCATGCAACCTTATCGAAATTTATTAGCATTAACATTTACCAATAAAGCTGTAAATGAGATGAAAACTCGAATTCTAGACACACTTTATGATCTATCTAAAGACAGACCTATTGAAAAAGATATTCAACAAACCTTATGCAAAACCTTGGCAATACAGTCAGATGAACTTAAACATAGAGCTAATAAAATTTTAAGAAAAATACTATTAGAATATGGAAGTTTTGATGTAATTACCCTAGATAAATTTACACACCGTATTGTTAGAACTTTTTCTAAAGAACTAAATTTTCCATATGGTTTTGAAGTAATTCTTGATCCTAAAAACTTACTTAAAGAAATGATTAATTCAATCATTAGTGAAGTTGGAAAAGACATCTTTTTGACTGAACTTTTACTCGAGCAAAGCCTTTTTAAAGTTGCTCGAGGACTAAGTTGGGATGTTCAAACTGAATTAGAAGAATTTGCCAAGCTTCTTTTAAATGAAAATGACAGAAAACCACTAGAGGAAATTAAATTAAAAAGTAAAGATCAACACAAGGATGATCAAGAATATCTTAGAGAAGCTAAATTAAAGGCTTCTACTTCTGCAAAAGAAAAAGCACAATTCATTTTAGATTTGTTAGCTAAAAATGGATTAGAATCATCTGATTTTACAAGACAACTTTTGCATAAACATCTTGACCTGGTACTTAATTATGAATTTAAAAAATTATACACAAATCAACTTGAATTAAGTTTAAAAGGCGATAAATCCCTCTACAATAAGAAATTGGATCCTGTCAAGAAAGAAATCATAGATTCTCTTCAGACTAAATTATATTTATTGTTTTTAGAAATAAAAAAAGAAGTAGGCCAGAGTCTTCTCATGGAAAATACCTTGAAGTATTGGACTCCTCGTATAATTTTAAAACAAATGGAACAACGTCTTGAATTTCTTCAAAATAAAAAAGAAGTTCGACTTTTAGGAGAATTTAATCAAAAAATAAGTCAATTGGTTCAGAAAGAATCTGCTCCTTTTATTTTCGAAAGACTCGGAGAGCGATATCAACATTATTTTTTAGACGAATTTCAAGATACTTCAAAATTACAATGGTCAAATTTAACACCTTTAATAGGAGATGCTCTTGAAAGTGAATCACTTTCAGGAGAGCAAGGGTCATTATTGATTGTTGGCGACCCTAAACAAGCTATTTATGGTTGGAGGGGTGGTGATATAAAACAATTTATAGAATTAATCAATAAAACAAAACAACCTTTTCAGATTGATCCTGAAATTTCTTTTTTGAAAGAAAATTACAGATCGGATCAAGGTATTGTGGAGTTTAATAACAGTCTCTTTTTATATTTATCGAAAAATATTGAAAATTCAGATTTTGAAAAAATATATGGAAATGATAGTCAACAAAAAACAAAAAATAGTGCTGGATATGTTTCTATAGAAGCTATTTTGAAGGGTGGTAAAGAAGAGGAAAAAACAATTCTTTTCTTAAAGAAAACAATAGAGGCGGTAAGTAAGGCAAAAATTAATGGATATGACGAGGGCGAGATTGCAGTTTTAGTTAGAAAGAAAAAACAAGCTTCTTTAGTAGGTTCTGCATTGATTGAAGCAGGTTATTCTATTATTTCTTCTGAATCATTAATCGTCAGTCAATCTATCGAAGTTCAGTTCATAATAGCAATTCTAAATCTTTCTATTCGACCTGATAATATTGAAAATCATAAACTAATTTTAGATATTTTATGGGAAATAAAACCAATCGATGACAAAGAATATCATGAATTCATTAAAGAAAATGTACATAGACCTAGCAAAAAATACTTTATTAAACTTAATGAGATTTATGGATTTAGTTTTTTGTTTTCTGAAGCATCAAGCCTTCCCTTGTCAGAAGCAGTAGATTTTATTTTGGCTAAATTTCCATTTTTATCTTCGAATAATTCTTTTGTAAATTATTTTATAGAAGATATTTTTGAATTTTCAAACACCAAATCCCATTCTGTTTTAGAATTTTTAGAGTACTGGGAAATTAAAAAAGATGATTTACGAATAGCCATGCCTGAAGGAGGTAATTCTATACAAGTCATGACAATTCATAAAGCAAAAGGACTAGAATTCCCTGTTGTCATTTTGCCTTTTATGGATACTCCAATTTATCCCATAAAAAACAATAAGAAAGTTTGGTTTCCCTTTGAAAAAAAAATTGAATGGTGTTGGATAAACTATTCAAAAGAACTTGAACTTTATGGAGAATCTGGATTAAACCTTTATCAAAAGAACCGACTAGAGCAAGAGTTGGATGCTTATAATGTTCTATACGTTGCTTTAACCCGCCCTAAAAATCAATTATATATTATAACACAAGAAGCTGGATCTGCAAAGGGCAAAAGTTATGCTCATCTTTTTAATGATTTTGTTTTATCTCAAGGATCACTTTTGGAAGAAAAAAAACCCTTTGAATGGGGTATTAGAAGTTCAAAAAAGAATTCTATAAAAATCAAAAACCAAATACTAAAATTAAAACTAAATCTTGGAGTATCAAAAAAATGGAAAACACGATTGATTGCTTCAAAAAAATCAGATAAACCAA
>CAJWAE010000076.1 GCA_913020075.1 uncultured Flavobacteriaceae bacterium | reverse complement strand
AACCTTTAAGTTCTAAGAAAGCCTCATCAATGCTGTAGATCTCGATATTTGGTGTGTACCCACTTAAAATATTCATCACTCTACTGCTCATGTCCCCATAAAGAGGGAAGTTAGAAGAGAATACATGTACCTTGTTTTTTTTAAATAAAGCATCGTACTTAAAAGCAGGTGCGCCCATAGGAATTCCAAGAGCTTTAGCTTCGTTGCTTCTAGATATTACACAACCATCATTATTTGACAGAATAACAATTGGTTTTTTATCCAATTTTGGATTAAAAACCCTCTCGCAAGAAGCATAAAAATTATTACAATCAACCAGTACAAACATTCTTTAAATGTACATTTTAGATTTTTTTAATTCAATAGATTAATCGATTAAAGTTTTTAACAATTCTTATCGTAAATTTGGAATATTATACAGCTTAAAATGAATTATTACGTTAAAACACAAAAACTAGTAGAATCTTTTGGATTTAAAATTGTATCAAAAGATTTTCAAAGACCATGGGGAGGATTTCTAGTAATTGACGAAAATCAAGCACAAGATTTCTCAAATCATTTTTTTAAAGGAGTCGATATAGAAGATTTAAAAATTAGCGGAAAGTTGAGTCCTAAAATTTTAATTATTAAACCCAATGCTAGATTGTCCTGGCAATATCATCACAGAAGAGCTGAAATATGGAGAGTTTTTAAAGGAGAGGTTGGGATTATTACAAGTGAAGATAATACTGAAAATGAGATGAAAGTTTATAGTGAAGGGGACCAAATCACATTAAAGCAAGGAGAAAGACATAGGCTTATTGGACTTGATGATTTTGGAGTGGTAGCTGAAATATGGCAGCATACAGATAAAAAAAATCCAAGTAACGAGGAGGACATAGTCAGAGTTCAAGATGATTTTGGAAGATAAAAATATTTAAAAAAAATACTTTCATAATTTTTATAATATTGTAAGTTTATATAACGTTAAATAACAGCTAATTGATTGATCCTTATTCTTTTTTAAACACAGCTCATACTGCTTATTTTGCAGAACTTTATGATCAGTATCTTATCAATCCCGAACAGGTAGAGCCAAGTTGGCGCGCTTTTTTTCAAGGTTTTGAATTTGGATTAGAAGAATCTGAAAAAGAAAATTCTTCTTATAAAGGATTGGAAATCCCTGAAAATATTTTAAAGGAGTTCAAGGTTGTTAAACTAATAAACGCCTATAGAACAAGAGGACACTTGTTCACTAAGACAAATCCTGTAAGAGATAGAAGAACTTATAAACCTAATTTAGATATTGAAAATTTTGATTTAAACAAGGAAGATCTGGAAGTTGTTTTTAATGCTGGTGAAATTATAGGTTTAGGTCCAACTTCGCTTGCTAATATTTTAATTCAATTGGAAACAATTTACTGTGATTCAATTGGAATCGAATACATGTTTATAAGAACACCTGAAAGAATAAGCTGGATTCAAGAACAGTTAAATGTAAATTCTAATCATCCTAATTTTTCTTCAAATCAAAAAAAGCAAATTCTAAGAAAAACGATAGAGGCTGTTACTTTTGAAAAGTTTTTACACACTAAGTATGTAGGTCAAAAAAGATTTTCTTTAGAAGGAGGAGAGTCCTTGATACCAGCGTTAGATACTTTAGTGGAAAGAGCAGCAACATTGGGAGTCAAGGAGTTTACTTTAGGGATGGCACACAGAGGAAGATTGAATGTTCTTACCAATATTTTTGGCAAGCCAGTAGAGGGAATATTTAATGAATTTGACGGCAAAGATTTTAAAGAAGAAGTTTTTGATGGAGATGTTAAATATCATTTGGGTTGGACATCCGAAAGAAAAACTGATTCGGGGATAAAAGTATACATGAATATAGCTCCAAACCCATCACATCTGGAAGCAGTAGGACCCGTTGTTCAGGGGATTGCAAGGGCTAAGCAAGAAAAATATCATCCAAATAATATTGAAAATGTTTTGCCAATTATTATTCATGGAGATGCAGCTATAGCTGGGCAGGGAGTAGTTTATGAAGTGGTTCAAATGGAAAGGCTTAGAGGTTTTAAAACCGGCGGGACTATCCATATTGTAATTAATAATCAGGTTGGCTTTACAACTAATTATTTAGATGCGAGATCTTCTACATATTGTACGGATGTTGCAAAGCCTAATTTAAGTCCAGTTTTACATGTTAATTCTGATGATATTGAGGCGGTAGTTCATTCAATGAACTTTGCTCTAGATTATAGAATGAGGTATAAAAGAGACATATTTATTGATTTATTAGGTTATAGAAAATATGGTCATAATGAAGGAGATGAACCAAGATTTACTCAACCTAAACTTTATAAAACTATTTCTAAGCATCCTAATCCAATGAATATTTATTCTCAAAAATTGATTAGTGAAGGGGTTGTGACTAAGAGTGAAATTGAAAAAATAGAGAACGACTATAAAAAAAGTTTAGAATTTAAATTAGAAAGCTCTAAAAATGACCAAAGCATAGTCATTACTCCTTTTATGGAATATGAATGGCAAGGTTATAAAAGGGTGAAAGAAAAAATAATGTTGAATGAATTTGATACTAGTGTTTCAAACTCTGATTTAAATGATATTGCTACTAAAATTACTTCTTTACCATCTAATTATAATTTTTTAAGAAAGATTGAAAAGCTTATTGGAGACAGGAAAAAAATGTTTTTTGAATCTAATAAACTTGATTGGGCCATGGGAGAGCTATTAGCTTATGGTTCCTTATTAAAAGAAGGTTACAATGTTAGAATTTCTGGCCAAGATGTAGAAAGAGGGACTTTTTCACACAGACATGCAGTTTTAAAAGCAGAGGACTCTGAGGAGGAAGTAATACTTCTTAACAATATGAGTAAAGATCAAGGAAATTTCAATATTTACAACTCTTCTCTTTCAGAATATGGTGTCCTGGGTTATGAATATGGCTATGCTTTAACTAGTCCTAAAACACTTTGTATTTGGGAGGCTCAATTTGGAGATTTTAGTAACGGTGCTCAAATTATGATTGATCAATATTTGTCGGCTGCCGAAGATAAATGGAAGTTGCAAAATGGATTGGTATTATTACTTCCTCATGGCTATGAAGGACAAGGGGCAGAGCATTCTTCTGGAAGAATGGAAAGATATTTGCAGTTGTGTGCTAAAGACAATATGTATGTAGCAAATTGCACATCCCCTGCCAATATGTTTCATATTTTAAGAAGGCAAATGGTGACTACTTTTAGAAAACCACTTATTGTTTTTACCCCGAAAAGTTTACTTAGACATCCCAAAGCTACTTCTAAAATTGATGATTTTTCAAAAGGAAAATTTATGCCTTTAATTGATCAAAAGTTGTTTGATTCTACTCAAATTAAAAAAGTAGTTTTTTGTTCAGGAAAATTTTATTTTGACTTGTTATCTTTCTTAGAAACTAACGAAATCAGCGATGTAGCCTTAATTAGATTAGAACAATTATTTCCTCTTCCAGTAAAAGAAATTGATTCAATTATTAAAAAATATACAAAAGCAAAGGAAATAGTGTGGGCACAAGAAGAACCTAGAAATATGGGTGCTTGGAGTCATTTATTATTACATTTGCCTCAGGCCATGAACTTTAGGGTTGCATCAAGAAGATTTTACGGATCTCCCGCAGCAGGTAGTAGTACAAGATCAGCTAAAAGACATCAACAAGTTATTGAATATGTTTTTGATGAAACTAAAAATAATATGCGTTAAATTGAAATTATGATTTTAGAAATGAAAGTTCCGTCACCTGGTGAATCAATTTCAGAAGTTGAAATTGCAGAATGGTTAGTCAAAGATGGAGATTATGTTGAAAAAGATCAGACCATTGCTGAGGTGGACTCAGATAAGGCAACTCTAGATTTACCTGCTGAACAAAGTGGAGTAATAACTTTAAAAGCCAATGAAGGAGATGCAGTTGAGGTGGGAGCAGTAGTATGTATAATTGATACCTCAGCGAAAGCTCCTAAATCTAATTCCAAAGAAATTCCTAAAAAGGTTGAAGAAAAAGTTATTGATAAAACTCCTGTCCAAAAAGAAGTTAACGTGGAACAAAGTAGTTTTGCTTCTGGAACACCCTCTCCTGCTGCTGCAAAAATATTAAGTGAAAAAAACATTTCAGCTTCTAATGTTTCTGGGTCGGGTAGAGGAGGAAGGATAACCAAAGATGATGCACTAAAGGCTTTACCTAAAGTAGATTTAAATTCCATAGTGAAAGATCGAAAAATAGAATCCAAAAAACTAAAACCATCAGCCCAACCAATAAAACTAAATACTAAACTAAGACATAGTATGACAAGGGTAAAACCAAATATGGGGTAAACCCCATTTACAAGAAACAACTAGGTCATTCTTCTGGCAACCGTCCTTGATAGCAAAATATACATCAATGTGATCAAACTAGTGATATATGAAGTGAAGAACGATAAAGCCAAACACATCAGGAGAGGTGACAACTTTATAATATGCTCAACACTTCCATACCGTGCTTTAGCGAAAACATAATTACAATAAAAAAAGAATGCGTTAATAGTCATAAATCCGCCTACTAACCCATAATCTCGGACAAAAGGAGTAACGTAAGTAGTAGTATTAAATGCTTCATTTAGTAGCACTCCATAATCTTTTTCTACGCTATGGAATAAAGCGTCTCTAATCACACTAGGCACGAGCGGCTTTAACGTTTCCTCCGGGAAAAACCGAAAATTACTTACAGTATCTAGATTTAAGCCCGCATTTAAAATAGGAGTGGCTATGTAATTGGCTATAGGCTCTATGAGATACTTATATGAACCCCCCGAAAGAACCAATTCGAAAATCAAAGCAATTTCTTCAAGCGGCGAATCGGCATACCTTATAAATTGAAAGGAGGAGAAAATTGCTGCCAGTAGCACAAAGTAGACTCCATATTTTATCAATTTTTTTAATGACAGTTTCATGAAAATAGCGGCAGGACCGATTGAAAATACTAGCGTCATTACAAAAGCACCCCTCGATTGCTCGAGGATTAATGCAATCAACAACGTTGCGACAGTCATGATTGTTATCCATCTTGGAACACGTATACCCACCAAATACAACAGAACAAGATTAGAAAAGAGAATACTGCGTAACATGTTAGAAAATCCATGTATCGTCGGAATTCCGAATTCACCATAGCCACGATGGCCATCCCAAAAAACTGGCACACCGCCAGAATATAGAACTTCCAACACAAATAAAATATACCAAATAATAACCATTTGACGCTGTAATTTGATGGATTTCGCGGGATTAAATTTTCTTATAATAGACGCGCGTGGTAAATTTTTTGGATATATAAAAGTAAACAGAGCACTCATAACAAACAATGACAGCAGCAGGCCTGTTAAGTAATTTAAAGCTAAATTTGAAATTCCCACATTAAACCCAGATATGAACCATACTGCAGAGGTCAAAGGCATTATCCACACTGCTAAGTATAAATAAAATATGCGCACTAATGAATTCTCAAAAAAGACGTTAGGCGTTTTTTTATAATGGGATTGTGCAAAGCTTTCCAAAGCGGAGGTATATATGATACGTAAAACAGAATTTTGAACATGTTTTGGGACTTATACTTACCAAGCAAGTATCTTGCATTAACGAGACTTCCTTTACTCATTAACGAGCAAGCCTCATAATAATCGGCTTGCCGCAATGCTACTTTGTATGAATCGGTCGCTGTAATGTTAGGAATATCAACAGCCAATTCCTCTAATGTAATGCGCCTTTCAACTGACCAGCGGTCCATCTTCTGGAAGGTTAGCGATTCTTCATATACACGATATAATGCTAAAATTTCATTACATACAAACACAGTGCCATGTGGTAACAATCTAATAAAAAGATTGTATTCCTCTGACGCCTCCATTCTTTCATCAAAATCGATGCCAAGTTCAAGGAGCTTCTGTCGATTAATTACAGAGGTGACTAAATTTATTTCAAAATAGCGTAATTGCGAGGATAGCTGGTCACCAGTGACCCAGCGTGGATGTAACTTCCTAATTACATTAAGATTTTGGTCAACTTCAGTGATACCACAATAACTCAGGATATGATTACTATTAATCAGACCAGCCAGTTGATGCTCCAGCTTTTGTGGGAGCCAAACATCATCTACATCCAAAAATGCCAGCCAATCGCCTTTTGCTTTTTTAATGGCTCTACTGCGAGCCTCACCAAGTGAAGTAGTCTCTTCAGACTTGAATAATTTTATTTTAGCGCCATAAGTTTCTGCGATTTCAGCACTATTATCCGATGAAGCATTATCCCAAAAAATAATCTCCCAACGGGTATAAGACTGCGACATCACAGAATCAATTGCCTCTTTCAAGAATTTTTCGCCGTTATAGCAATTCATAATAATGCTAACTAATGGTCGATTAATCACGATTAACCCCTTTTCTAACCAAACGCACGATAAATTCTATGTCGCTTTCCAAGAGTTCAGGGTGCAGCGGCAAAGTCAGTATCCTCGGATGTAACATATCAGTCGTGGGGAGGTTCTGCTCTACGTTATCAGAAAAATAGCTAAGAAGATGATTCGGTTTATAATGAATTCCCACCGGAATACCATTTTCGGCCAGAAACTTTATCAGACTCGCTCTATCGCAGCCTTCTGCAAGCAATATCACAAATATGTGTGGTACTACATTGTCATAATCATGGTGGAAAATCGAAATTGAGGGGATTTCGCTCAAATGCGTAACATAACACTTCGCTAGTGCTTGGCGGCGCGTTTTATGAAAATCGAAATTGCGTAACTGCTCTTTCCCGATTGCGGCCATAATGTCGCTCATATGATAGCGCCAGCCTTGGATCGTAACATCAAATTCCCAACTGCGTTGAGAACTGAAGCGCCTTTCAGTGTCTTTCTCTACACCTAGCAAACGAGCATCTCTAATGATGCG
>CAJWAE010000075.1 GCA_913020075.1 uncultured Flavobacteriaceae bacterium | reverse complement strand
TAGGACGCCAGGTTTTCATCCTGGTAAGAGGGGTTCGATTCCCCTACGGGCTACAATTTAAAAACAAGATATGGCAAATCACAAATCGGCTTTAAAACGCATTCGTTCAAACGATAAAAAGAGACTTTTAAACCGTTTACAACACAAGACAACTCGTAATTCAATTAAAAAATTACGCGACCTTACTAAGAAAAAAGATGCTGAAAAGTTATTTCCATCTATTATTTCTTTGATAGATAAATTGGCAAAGAAAAATATTATTCATGCTAATAAAGCGTCTAATTTGAAATCGAAACTCACAAAGCATATAGAGTCTCTTTAAGTATTTAAAATTTTTTCAAAAAAAAAGGCTTCCAGTTTAGAAGCCTTTTTTTGTTTGTGTAAAATTATGAGTTCATTGAGATTAAAAACTCTTCATTACTCTTAGTTCTTTTAAATCGATCATTAATAAATTCCATAGCTTCAACAGGATTCATATCTGCCAAATACTTTCTCATAACCCACATTCGCTTAATTGTATTTTCATCCAAAAGTATATCATCTCGTCGCGTACTAGATGAGACCAAGTCAATAGCTGGAAATATTCTTCTATTAGATATTCTTCTGTCTAATTGAAGTTCCATATTACCAGTCCCTTTGAATTCCTCAAAAATAACTTCATCCATTTTTGATCCTGTTTCTGTTAACGCAGTTGCTATAATGGATAATGATCCACCATTTTCTATATTTCTTGCAGCTCCAAAAAAGCGTTTTGGCTTATGAAGTGCATTGGCATCAACTCCACCACTCAAAATTTTACCTGAAGCAGGCTGAACAGTATTGTAGGCTCTTGCTAATCGAGTAATAGAATCTAGAAGTATTACCACATCATGACCACACTCTACTAGACGTTTTGCCTTTTCTAACACAATATTTGCAACTTTTACATGTCGATCTGCAGGCTCATCAAAAGTTGAGGCCACGACTTCTCCATCTACATTACGTTGCATATCAGTCACTTCTTCAGGTCGTTCATCAATCAAAAGAATTAATTGATATACTTCTGGATGATTAGCTGCTATAGCATTAGCAATATCTTTGAGTAACATTGTTTTACCCGTTTTTGGCTGAGAAACGATCATACCTCGCTGTCCCTTCCCAATAGGAGAAAATAAATCCATGATACGAGTAGAGATTGTACTTTGTTTGTCGGCTAAATTGAATTTTTCTTCAGGAAAAAGAGGAGTAAGGTGTTCAAAGGATACTCTATCACGAACAACTTTAGGATCTAATCCGTTAATTTTATGAACTTTAATTAAAGGAAAATATTTTTCTCCTTCTTTGGGCGGACGGACGGAACCCAAGACTGTATCTCCAGTCTTAAGTCCAAACAATCGAATTTGAGATTGAGAAACATATACGTCATCGGGAGAAGATAAATAATTGTAGTCAGATGATCTTAAGAACCCGTATCCCTCAGCCATCATGTCTAAAACGCCTTCAGTTTCTACAATTCCATCAAATTCAAAATCTGGTTCACGGTATCTACTTCGGTTATCACGATTATGATTGGGTTCACTCTTATTAATATTATTCCCCTTGTTATGATTATTAGGATTATTTTTAGAATTCCCGTTTTGATTATTATGTTTATGCACTGGCTTTTTAGGTTGAGGTTTATTAACATTATTGTTGTTAGCCTCACTTTGTTTTTTTTGTTTAGGCTTTTGGATGGGAATTACTTTATCTATTACCTTTTTTTCATCAGGAGCAGTACTTTCCTTTTTCTGAGGTACTTCTTTTACTTCTTCATCAGGTTTTGAGGCTATGAAATCTACTATTTGATAGATTAAGTCCATTTTTTTTAAACCTGCAGTTTTTTTAACTCCAATTTTTTTTGCTATTTCTTGTAGTTCAAGGAGTTTTTTTGTTTTAAGAGTTGCTATTTCGTACATTAAGTTGATTGTGATTAGAACTTGATGACCTTAGAATTATGATCAAAGTTATATTGTATTGAAAGAGATACAATATTACAAATTTTATTTTAAAAACAATACTTTCAAAAAAAACTTAATTTTGATTAAAAATATAAAATGATACAGCGCATCCAATCTCTTTATTTAATCTTTGTAATTGTAATTTCATCAGGACTTTTGTATTATTCTTTCACACTAAATCTTTCAATTCTTTTAGACAGCAAATTTCCAATTCACCTTGGTTTCTACCCAACACCATTTTTAACCTTCATAATCCTTTTTTTATATAAAAAAAGGAATCTTCAGACTTTAGTTTGTTCAGTATTGATAGTTTTACAAACTTTATTTTTAATACTTTTTGGATTTTATTTTTTAGAAAAACAGACTTCTCTATTTCTTAACATTATTATCTTTATTTCAGTCTTAATATTAATTATTCTTTTTTTGGCACGAAGGGGAATACAAAAAGATGAAGCTTTAGTCCGTTCTGTTGATAGAATTAGATAATGCTCCTCTAAGCCCCATTTCAATAGCTTCTAAATTCTTTATTACTCCTTTTTCTAATTCAAAGCGCAACATGGTTCTTATTTTATGAAATCCAGATATTCCAGCAGCACCTGGGTTCATATGTAGATGTCCATTATTTTTATCTCGCATTACTTTTAGAATATGTGAATGTCCACAAATCAGTAATTTAGGTTGGTATTTGGCAATTAACTCCTTTGTAGTACTATTATATTTACCTGGATATCCAGCAATATGAGTTATTAATACACTTACCCCTTCACAATTAAATGATAGTAATTCAGGAGCTTGAAGACGTGTTTTATACCCATCAATATTTCCAAAGACTACCCTTAAAGGTTTCATTTTTTGTAATGAATCAATTATATTTTCACCCCCAATATCTCCAGCATGCCAAACTTCATCTGATTCCTTAATATATTTTTTTATTTTGTTGTCCAAATGACCGTGAGTATCAGACAATAAAAGGATTTTTTTCATTTCATTTTATAATTTTATCTTTGTATAAATAAAGAATAATGAATCAATCTTTATCTGACTCAAAAATAGTAGAATCCTTTATTTCTAAGTCTAAGAAAAGAAGTGTTTTACATTTTTATAAAAACAAATTTGTTTTTCAATTAGAATCTGACCATACTCCTAGAGAAATTTATTTTAAAGAAATAGATTTAATTCTAATTAGTTCTTTTTTTTCGAAAAGTTTTTTTCTTGTTTGTTTCATTCTTACCTTAGTATTGGTGAATATTTTTTTTTATTATTATACTGCAGATGGTCAATTAGCAAATATTTTTACATCCGTATTAATATTACTTTCAGTAATTGTAAATTATTGGGAAGGACATCATCGTTTGGTGCAAGTCAAAAAAGGAGCACTGACTATAGATGTCTTTCATTCTTACAATAAAAATGAGGTTAACAAGGCTTTTAAACTTTTAAATAATAAATTATAAATAAATATTATTCTTAAAAGTAAGTTTTTTTGATTCTATTTTATCCAAAAAGAACCAATAGAATAAGTTCTTGCTTGACCTTTCAATAAAACACGATCGTCTTTATCTTCACAAGTTATTTTACCACGTCGTGCTGAAATTTGTTGCGCTTCAAGTATTTTCTTTTTAAATCTTTTTGACCAAAATGGAGTTAAGGAACAATGCGCTGAACCAGTTACGGGATCTTCTAAAAGTAGAGCTTTTGGAGTGAAAAAACGAGATACAAAATCACATTCATTTCCTTTTGAAGTGACTATTACTCCTCCAGCTCCCATATTTAAACGATCGAAGTATTGACGATTTATTTTAATATTTTTTATGTCAGATTCAGAGTCATAAATTAAAACAAAATCACGGGCTTTAAACACTTCTCTGGGTTGAATACTCAATGCATTTTTTAATACATCTGGTAAATCTGATGATAAAGGCATTCTAGAGGGGAAGTCTAAAACATAAAATCCATCTTTAAATTTAACCGTTAAAGTTCCACTTAATGTTTCAAAAACTAAAAAAGGTGAAGTTTTTTTTAAAATTGATTTAAGAACGTGAGCAGTTGCAAGGGTTGCATGCCCACACAAATCCATTTCTATTTCTGGTGTAAACCAGCGCAATTGAATGACATCACCATTATCGATAAAAAAAGCAGTTTCAGGGACTGCATTTTCGCGAGTAATTTGAAACATTAGTTCATCTGACAGCCACGAATCTAAAGGGACTACACACGCAGGGTTACCACCGAAAAGAGTGTCAGTAAATGCATCAACTTGATAAAGGTCTATCTTCATTTCTTCATTTTTCATTTAAAACCCCCATTTTCCCCATTTGGTAATCACGAATAGCTTCTTTGATTTCATTTTCATTATTCATTACAAAGGGACCATGTTGTATTATTTTTTCGTTTAATGGAATACCTGCAAAGATTAAAAACTGTGTTTCTTCTGAAGAAGTAATACTCAGTTTTTTTCCATCACCCTCAAAAATCACAAGACTTTCTGTATCCACCTTACCATAATTTTCAAGAATAAGACTTCCTCTAATTACATATAACATGGTATTAAAAGAGGGATCTATTGAAAATGAGACTTTTCCTTCTTCAGAGGATGCACCCCATAGGACCAATAAATCACTCTCCATAATAATTTTTCCCTTAATTCCATCGTATAAACCAGCGATTAATTTAGTTGTAATTTTCCCATCATCTGATTTAATAAGGGGTATTGTTGATTCTTCGATATATTGATACGAGGGAGGTTCCATTTTTTTTGATGCTGGAGTGTTTATCCATAACTGAATAACCTCATGACTTTGATTTTTTTCTGTTAATGATTGAGAAGGACGTTCGCTATGAATAATACCAGCTCCTGAATTCATCCATTGGACTTCTCCTTTTTTAGCTATTTGACTATTTCCTAGACTATCTCGATGATGTACTTCTCCCTCAATTACAAAAGTAACAGGTGTAAAACCTCTGTGCGGATGTGGTCCCAAGCCTTGTTGAATCGCAGGTGTATTTTTAGTAAAATCAAAAGCGCCGTGATGCAACAACAAAAAGGGATCAACTTGGTTAACTGGTGGAGTAGGTAAGGCTTGTTTAACTAGTATGCCTCCCATATCAATTGTATATGCAGAAATAACGGTTTGAACAGTTTTATGATCCATTTAGGTAATGAATTAAGTATATATTTTAAGAAATAAAAATAATAAATTGTTGTGAAATATAGGAAAAAGTGACGGCTAGTTTTTTTGTTTTTCAAAAAACACCATCTTAGTTAAATATTAGATTTTTACACTAGAATCAAACCTCAAATTCTTTACTAATTTAACAAGACTAACTAATTCTAACAATTCTAAAAATTCTTGGATTTTATTGTCTGGTAAAAAAATCAATATTCTGAAATTATCCATCGAGTAGAATATTCGATAATTAATTATTACTATTAGCTTAGTTTTGTTTTTAATAAAATTAAAATGGTCAAGTTTATTAGATGATACATAGCCCTTTTGTTTCAATAAGAAATTCCGAGTATATTCGTGCAAAAATAGTAATTAGTGCGTTTTTTTTTAGAGTTTTCATATGCAGGAACCCAATATCATGGATGGCAACGTCAAACCAATGCAATTTCTGTTCAACAGGTCATGGAAAATGCATTAAAAACTTTATTAAAAATAGATGTTCCTTTATTGGCTGCAGGAAGAACTGATACCGGTGTCCATGCACGTCAAATGTTTGCGCATTTTGAAGCTACTCTTATCCCTGAAGTTCAGAAACAGCTTGTTTATCATCTTAATCAGTTTTTACCAAACGATATTGTAATTCACTCACTTCGCTCAGTTCAGCCAAAAGTACACGCTCGTTTTGATGCTCTTTCTCGAACTTACGAATATCATATATCGGTTGGTAAATCTGCTTTCGGAAATGATTTGCATTACAGTTTTTCTAAACACCTGGACATGGAGGCTATGAATATTGCAACAGAAATTCTAATGGAATATGAGGACTTTGAATGTTTTTCTAAATCCAATACAGACGTAAAAACTTATTTATGTGATATAAGTTACGCAAAATGGAATAAAACTAAAAATGGTTATATATTCACAATTACTGCAAATAGATTTCTGCGCAACATGGTAAGAGCCATTGTGGGAACCCTAATAGAGATTGGTTTAAGAAAAAAAAAGATTATTGATTTACATCAAATTATAGCAAGTAAAAGCAGATCTGAAGCTGGATATTCTGTTCCAGCTCAAGGCTTATTTTTGACTAACATAGAATACTCTGATTCAATTTATATTTAAAAAATGGCTAAAATAAGCGGAAAAATTTTTGATTCACATCTTTTTTCAAAATTAATGGCTTTTGTAAAACCTTTTCGGACTACATATTACTTTGTTATTCTAGCAGCGATTTTACTTTCTATTTTTTCAACATTAACACCGTATTTACTTAAAATAACTGTCGATAATTATATTCGAATGCAAGATTATAATGGCATGGTTTTATTTATTTGTTTGATGTTAGGGGCATTAGTTTTTGAAGTTATTTTTCAATTTTTATTTGTATTTTATGCTAACTGGCTCGGCCAGCAAGTCATTAAAAATCTAAGAATACAATTGTATGATAAAATTATCTTTTTTAAAATGTCTTACTTTGATAAAACGGCTGTAGGTCGTTTAGTGACAAGAGCTGTTAGTGATGTTGAAACTATTGCAAGTATTTTTTCTCAAGGCCTATTTATGATAATTGCCGATATATTAAAAATGATTTTTGTAATTGGTGTAATGCTATATGTTAATTGGCGCTTGTCAGTAATAGTTTTTTCTGTTCTACCATTAATTCTATATGCTACTAGATTATTTCAAAAATCAATGAAAAAGGCTTTTGAAGAAGTTCGATCACAGGTTGCCAATCTAAATTCATTTGTTCAAGAGCGAATCAGCGGAATGAAAATTGTTCAATTATTTCACAGGGAAAAAATAGAATATAATAATTTTGTTGCGATCAACGAAAAACATAAAAATGCTTGGCTGAAAACCGTTTGGTTTAATTCGATTTTTTTTCCAATTGCAGAAATCTCTTCTTCTGTAACAATTGGTTTATTAGTTTGGTATGGAGGTTTTAATGCGATTTCTGGGGGGAATATTTCTTTGGGAACTATTTTTTTATTTATTCAAATGTCTCAAATGTTGTTTCGACCATTAAGGCAAATTGCAGACAAATTTAATACCCTTCAAATGGGAATGGTAGCTGCTGATCGAATTTTTAAGATTATCGAAACAGAAAGTGTTATTAAAAATAATGGAACCTATTCTCCTAAAT
>CAJWAE010000074.1 GCA_913020075.1 uncultured Flavobacteriaceae bacterium | reverse complement strand
TCAAAAATTAATAGAGATTAGTAACAACCTTCATCAAAATATTAGTGAAGCAGATAGTTTAGCAGTTCAAATTCCATACTCTAAAGAAGAGTTACTTAAAATGATTGAAAAGGATTTTTTCTTTAAACCAAAAAAATTTAATATAAAACCTTATTTAAAAAGCTCTATTTGGAGTACTCTTTTGAGTTATATGGGATATGCAGGCTACTTAAATCCATTTACACTTGAATCACAGATAAATGACCGTATTCCAAAATTGAGTTATATAACTACAGCATCACACGAGATGGCACATCAATTCGGTATTGCTTCAGAAAGTGAAGCTAACTTTATTGCTTTTTATACATCTATAAATCATCCTGACCCTTTCATTCAATTTGCTGGTTCTAGTCTTGCTCTTCGTTATTTTTACTCGGAACTTTATAAGGTAAACCCAACATTAGCTACAAAAAATATTGCAAAATTAAGTCCTGGGATCTTAAAGAATTTTAAACAACTCTCAGTGTTTTGGAAGAAGTTTCAAAACCCATTTGAGCCATACCTTAAAAAGAGTTATGATTCTTATTTAAAAGCTAATGGTCAGACTAATGGAATTAAGAGTTATAATGATATGGTTGGACTAGTTATTGCATACTTTGAAGTAGGAGAATTTAATCTTGATAATTAATATTAAATTTCTTCAAATACTCTTATTTTAAAATATCTTGCATAGGTGAATGAAATATCAAGTATAAATAATCCAGAAATAAAACTATTAAGATTACTTTTTCAAAAAAGTCGTGAACGGAAAAAACATAAACGATTCGTTATTGAAGGTGAAAGAGAAATACTAAAAGCAATTCGAGGAAAATATAAATTTGAATCTTTTTACGTTTATAAAGGAAGTGAAACTCACTTTTCATCTTTACTGATTAATATGTTCTCCACTAGAATCAATCTTGTAAAACCCTCAGTTTTTGAACAATTAAGTATTCGTTCAGGATCAGAAAAAGTAATTGCAGTGGCTCATAGTAAAACACATGAATTAAAAAATTTGAATGTGTCTGAAAAGTCATTAATTTTAGTGGCTGAAGCTCCTGAGAAACCAGGTAATATTGGAGCTCTTTATAGAACTGCTGCTGCAGCCAAAATAGATGCAGTAATTATAGCCAATCCAAAAACTGATTTTTATAATCCAAATAGCATTAGATCTAGTTTAGGAAGTGTCTTTCTATTGCCAACCGCAATGGCTCCCTCCGAAAAAGTCATTTCTTTTTTAAATGACAAGGGATTTAATATTGTTACTGCTGCCATAAATAAAAATGCCATTCGTTACGATCTATTTGACTACAAAACTCCATGTGCACTTGTTATGGGAACTGAAAGTTCAGGATTGGATGATTTGTGGATTAAGAATACAAATCAAAATATAATTATTCCTATGGATAAAACCATAGATTCTTTAAACTTATCTGTTTCAGCAGGAATTTTGATGTATGAAGCAAAAAGGAAAAACAATCTACTCAAATAGGCCATGATTTTTTTATCTTTAATGCACAATGATTGTTGATCCAGAAATAGAAAATAAAGAAATTGCAAAACAGTATAAAGAATTACTGAGAATTAGTTATCAAAATCTGAGTACTTCAGATAAGAAAATGATTCGCTTAGCTTTTGACACTGCTGTAGAAGCTCATGGTGATCAGAGAAGAAAATCTGGTGAAGCTTATATTTTTCACCCAATAAGTGTTGCCAAAATAGTTGCTCAGCAAATAGGTTTAGATGCTACTTCTATTTCAGCTGCCCTTCTTCATGATGTTGTAGAAGACACCAAATATTCACTTCAAGATATTGAACGCTTAATGGGAAACACGGTTGCGAAAATCGTTAATGGTCTTACTAAAATCTCTAAACTAAAAAAGGATAAAAACATCTCTCTTCAAGCTGAAAATTTCAGAAAAATGTTACTAACCTTGAATGATGATGTACGTGTTATCATAATCAAAATTGCTGATCGTTTACACAATATGCAAACAATGGACGCAATGCCAGAATATAAACAAGTAAAAATTGCATCTGAAACCTTATTCATTTATGCTCCACTCGCACATCGTATTGGTCTTTATAATGTGAAAAATGAATTGGAAGATTTGAGTTTAAAGTATACTGAGCCTGAGCGTTATAAATCCATAAAAGATAAGGTTGAACAAACTAAAGAAGCTCAGGAAACCTATATCAAAACATTTTCTAAATTTCTATCACAAGAATTAAGTAAAGAGAGATTAAAATATATTATAAAAGGAAGAAGTAAATCCATTTATTCCATTCATAAAAAAATGCAGATACAAAATATTCCTTTCGAAAAGGTCTATGATAAGTTTGCAATTAGAGTTGTATATGAAGGTTCGAAAAACAAAGAAAAATTCTTGGCATGGAAAATTTATTCTATCGTAACTGATCACTTTACACCAAATCCAACTAGATTACGCGATTGGATTTCAGCACCTAAATCTACAGG
Organism: uncultured Flavobacteriaceae bacterium; assembly: GCA_913020075.1. Taxonomy (GTDB): domain Bacteria; phylum Bacteroidota; class Bacteroidia; order Flavobacteriales; family Flavobacteriaceae; genus MS024-2A. The sequence continues at coordinate 4,860 of CAJWAE010000074.1, read as the reverse complement.
ATATGAAGCACTTCACATTACAGTAATGGGGCCACTAAATAAGTGGGTTGAAATACAAATTAGATCAAATCGTATGCATGAAATTGCTGAAAAAGGATATGCAGCTCACTATAAATATAAGCAAGTTGATCGGAAAGAAATTGGAATTGAAAGCTGGCTCAATCGTCTTCAAGAGGTGCTTGAGAATAACACAGGAAATGCAGTAGATTTTGTTGAAGAATTCAAGTTAAATCTTTACGCTGAAGAAATATTTGTTTTTACACCTAAAGGCGATTTGAAATCCTTGCCCCAAGGAGCAACAGCTCTAGATTTTGCTTTTGCAATTCATACCGATATTGGAAAAAAAACAAGAGGTATTCAGGTAAATGACAAACTGGTCCCTTTAAGTAGAGTTTTAAAAAGTGGTGATCAAATTGATGTTATTACTTCAGAAAACATAAAGCCCTCTAAAAATTGGTTAGATTTTGTAGTTACTTCTAGAGCACGGTCTATCATTAAATCATCTTTAAATGAAGAAAAAAAAGAAAGAGCTGATGAAGGAAAAGAAATTTTAAGAAGGAAATTAAAACAACTTAAAATTAAATCTAATGAGAAAACAATTAATCAAATGCTCTTGTTTTTTAAATTTCAAAATAATCAAGATTTATATTACCGAGTTGCAATTGGAAGTTTGGACAATAAACAATTAAAACAATTTGCTAGTAAATATCACAATAGCTTACTCAATTTTTTTAATAAAAGAATTCGATCAAAGAGTCCTTTTATTAAAAAAGAGGATAATGTAGTTACCCCAAAATTTAATAAACTTGTCTTTGGTAAAGAAAAAGAATTATTGACTTATACTTTTGCAACATGTTGCAAACCCATACCGGGTGATTCTGTTTTTGGATTTATAACAGTAAACGAGGGAATCAAAATACACCATAAAGAATGTCCTAATGCATTATCTTTACAATCAAATTTTGCCTATCGAATATTAAAATCTAAATGGATTGATTCTTCTTCTGAAGAATATACCGCAATATTAAAATTAACAGGCATTGATGAAAAAGGTTTGGTAAATGAGGTAACAAAAATGATCTCAAATAATCTGAATATTTATATAAATAAAATAAACTTCGATTCAGACGATCATTTTTTTACGGGAATCATACATTTAAGCGTTCCAAACAAAAACATTTTGAATAAGTTGGTTCAAAATCTATCCAAATTAAAGGGCATTGATAAAATTGTTCGAGAATAACTCATTATTCTTATCTTTGAAATTAAATGGTTAAAGAAAAAACAAATCAAGAAGTAGTAAAAGATGTTTTCATAAACTTCTTAGACAAACACGGGCATAGGAAAACACCGGAAAGATTCGCTATACTTTTTGAAATCTATGATAATAAAGAGCATTTTGATATCGAATCTCTTTATATTAAAATGAAAAATAAAAACTATAGAGTAAGTAGAGCTACTCTTTATAACACAATTGAACTGCTTTTAGATTGCAGATTAGTTAGAAAACACCAATTTGAAAAAAACCAAGCACAGTATGAAAAATCATATTTCGATCATCAACACGACCATATAATTTTTACAGACTCAGGAGAAGTTAAAGAATTTTGTGATCCAAGAATACAACAAATAAAAAAAACAATAGAAGAAGTTTTTGATGTCGATATTCACAAACATTCTTTATATTTCTATGGTACCAAAAAAAAATCCTAAAAAATGTCGGTAGATTTACTACTTGGTCTCCAATGGGGCGATGAAGGAAAGGGAAAAATAGTTGATGTTTTAACATCATCATATGATGTTATTGCTCGATTTCAAGGTGGTCCCAATGCTGGACACACTTTAGAGTTCGATGGAATCAAACATGTGCTTCATACAATACCATCTGGTATTTTTCATCCAAAAGCAATTAACCTTATTGGAAATGGGGTTGTTATTGATCCCGTAATTTTCAAAAAAGAAATTAAAAATTTAGAGCCTTATAATCTTGATTTCAGTAAAAAATTATTGATTTCAAAAAAAGCTCACTTAATTCTTCCAACTCATCGATTACTTGATGCTGCCTCAGAAGCTTCAAAGGGTAAAGCTAAGATTGGATCAACATTAAAAGGAATTGGTCCAACTTACATGGACAAAACAGGTAGAAATGGAATTCGTGTTGGTGATATTCTTGCAACCAATTGGGAAGAAAAATACCAAAGTTTGACTCAAAAACACCTTGATATGCTCAAGGGATATGAAGCATCTGTAGAATATGATCTTAAAGCTCTTGAAGATGAGTTTTTTTTAAGTATTGCTGAATTAAGAAAATTTGAACTAGTTGATAGTGAGCAGTATCTTTTTGAAGCACAAAAAGCTGGTAAAAAAATTCTTGCTGAAGGTGCGCAGGGGTCGTTATTAGATATAGATTTTGGGACTTATCCGTTTGTTACATCTTCAACTACAACTGCAGCAGGTGCATGTACGGGCCTAGGTGTAGCTCCAAATAAAATTAAAAAAGTGTTTGGCATTTTTAAAGCATATACTACACGAGTGGGAAGTGGTCCTTTTCCTACTGAACTTTTTGATGATTATGGAGAAACTATGGGACGAGTTGGAAATGAATTTGGAGCAACTACAGGTCGGTCTAGAAGATGTGGATGGATTGATATAGTAGCCTTAAGATATACCATTCATATTAATGGAGTTACTCAATTGATGATGATGAAAGGTGATGTTTTATCTGGATTTAATAAAATCAAGATCTGCACCGCCTATCAAACTAATGATGGGAAAATGGATTATCTCCCATATGATATTGCAAACTCAGGAATCAAACCAATCTATGAAGAATTGCCGGGATGGAAAGAAGATTTAACAAAGATGACAGATGTCTCAGAGTTTCCTGAAAACTTTAAAAACTACATAAACTATCTTGAAAAAGTATTGGAGACACCAATTAAAATTGTTTCTGTAGGTCCAGACAGAAAACAAACTATTTATAGATAAAATCAGCCTACACTATGCGACTTTGGATTGGTCTTTTTTTTATTTTTGGTACAACATCAAATTCAATTATTGCTCAAGATCAGAAGATAATTGAAATTATAGAGGCTGGAGGATCAACTCAAGATCAAAAACTATTCCCAGGGGCTAATATACTTTTCAAATCAACACAAAAAAGAGTAAAATTATTTCATGAAGGTGCATTTATAGTTTCTGATATAGCTTACTTCTATGCGAAAAAAAACTATTTTAAAGCTATAGGGAATGTTGTTTTTACTCAAGGTGATAGCTTGAAAATGACTTGTGAAACAATTGAATATGACGGAAAAAATAAATCTGCTATAGCTATAGGAAATGTATATCTTGAAAGACCAGATATGACATTGATAACTGAAAAATTAAATCTTGATCGGACTAATGATAAAGCATTTTATAATACTCCAGGAGTTATTATAGATAGCTTGAGCACTTTAACAAGTGATAGAGGTGTTTATTTTATGAATCTAAAAAAGTATCGATTTACAACAAAAGTTACAATAAAAAACCCGGAATATACTGTAAATTCACAACGGCTTGATTACTTTACGGAATTGAATCAAGCCTTTTTATATGGTAATTCTAAAATCGTAGGAGATGCATATACAATCTTTTGTGAACGCGGATTTTACGATCTAGAACGTGAAAAAGGAGTTTTTAAGAAAAATGCTACTCTATATTATGACAATAAAATAATTAAAGGTGACAGTTTGTATTTTGAAAGTCAAAAAAATTACGCTGCTGCAACTAAAAATGTTAGTATTAAAGATTCCATAAATAATTCAATCATAACAGGTCATTATGGAGAAATATTTAAAGAAAAAGATTCTGCTATAATCACAAGAAGGGCAATGGCAATTAACATAGTAGACCAGGATTCGCTTTTTATTCACGCTGATACACTAGTATTAACTGGTCCTCAAGAAAAAAAAATCTTGCGAGGTTATTATGATGTTCGGATTTTAAAAAGTGATATTAGAGGACGTTCAGATTCTTTATATTTAGATGAATCGATAGGATTGACTAAACTTCTAAACAAACCTCTGACTAAGGAACAAAAACAAGTTTATACAGAATCGGAAAGTAATGAAAATAATCCTGTTTTATGGTTTGGCGAAAGTCAAATGACAGGTAATATAATTACACTACTCTCTAATAAAGAAACGAAAAAATTAGATTCACTTAAAATTACTGGTAATGTTTTTATAATTGAAAAAGACACTTTAAGTAAAGATGGGTTTCAACAAATTAAGGGAGGATTACTTGATGGCGCATTTAAAGAAGGTCGGTTGGATAATCTTGTTATAACAAAAAATACAGAAATGGTTTACTATCTATATAACGACGAAGATCTACAGCTTATTGGTATTGACAAAACAATTTGTAGTTCATTAAAAATGAATTTTTAAGACAAGCTTTTTCCTTCCATCCATTACTCGTGGGCGGAAATCCATTTGATACCACCTCCATTTATGCCATGATCCATTATCTGGAACGTGAATGGGGAGTACATTATGCACTTGGGGGAACCGGATCTATTGTTCATGCTTTCGAAAAACTGATCACTGAACAGGGTGGCAAGATCCACACCAGCACAGAAGTTGAAGAGATCATCGTTAAAAATGGCAAAGCTGTTGGCGTACGATTGGAAGATGGGGAAAAACTCGACGCCGACGTAGTAGTTTCTAATGCGGATGTTGCATTTACGTATAAAAACCTTATCAACCCGTCACATCGCAAAAAATATACCGATCGAAAGCTGGCTAATACAAAGTATAGTATGTCACTTTTTGTGATCTATTTCGGAACTGATAAACAATACCGGGATACCGGTCTTGC
>CAJWAE010000073.1 GCA_913020075.1 uncultured Flavobacteriaceae bacterium | reverse complement strand
ATTTAATCCCTTTTTAAGGAAACTAATTACATATTTATTGTCAAATTAATTGGACACCCAATTAGTCTAACAATAAATTAAAAAACTTGGAGAAATCATGGTAACTAGAAAAACAATAGTATCAGCACTATTAGCTAGCATAATTGGCTTTGGCGGTGTAGTACAAGCAGACATAAAGTTAGAGAAAACTACAGATGGAACAGAATTTAAAATAACAAACCCAAAAGCTTATGGTGACACTAAGAAAAAAGACAATGTAAAGACAGTGGCTGAAATTGAGTTCTTAAAGACAGGTAAAAATATTTATGTGGGCGACGCTGAAGCTGAAAAGCGCGGCAAAAAAAGGTTTGGCTATTGGTCATGTACACAATGTCATGGTCCAACAGCAAAAGGTCAAGTTGGCCCTGGTTTAGTTGGCCCTACTTTTCGTTACCCTAAAAATGCTACAAATAAAGGCATGATAGAGACTTTATGGTATGGAACAAACGGTGGGATGGGTGGTAAAGGTTTTGGTGTGATGGCTGCTGACGATGGTATGACACTAGATGAATTACTGAAAACAATTGCGTGGGTAAGAACTAACGGTAAAGGAATAACTGGAAACGAAGACGTTAAATAGTTACAAATCTGTAATATTAATAAAAAAAGACTGAGGTATAATGCCTCAGTCTTTTTTTAATCTTAAATCCAAAATTTAATCAATGCGAGCACAATAATAAAAATGAGTATAAAAGAAAATAAAATATTACATGAGATATTGATAGTTGGTGGTGGAGCTGGAGGCTTAGAATTGGCAACTAAGCTAGGAGACAGTCTTGGGAAAAAAAAGAAAGCGAATATTACGTTAGTAGATGCTAAAAAAACTCATGTGTGGAAACCTTTACTCCATGAAATTGCTGCTGGTAGCTTAAACCCAGAAAAAGATGAACTTGACTATTTAGCCCAAGGGTATTGGCATAATTTTAAATTTAGACTTGGAAGAATGGTTGGTCTGGATAGAAATAAAAAAGAAGTTATTTTAGAATCTTTTAGTGATGAACAAGGTATTGAAATTATTCCAAAAAGGACATTTCGTTATGATACTTTAATTATATCTGTGGGAAGCACCATTAATGATTTTGGTATCAAAGGGGCCGCAAAAAATACTATTGCTCTAGATACGCAAGATCAAGCCGAGCGTTTCCACCAAAAACTTCATAATGCAATTTTGAAAGCGCAAACTCAGTCCTCTGACGATTTTGGATTCCCATTGAAAGAGCCTGAGAAATTAGAGGTTGTCATTGTAGGAGCAGGAGCAACTGGTGTTGAGTTGGCGGCTGAACTTCATAAAGCAACAAGAGAAATGACAGCATATGGTTTGGACAATGTTAATCCAGATAGAGATATTAAAATTTCGTTGATTGAGTCAAGTGACAGATTGCTTCCAGCACTACCTAAAAGAATGAGCCACTCAGTAGAGACTGAATTAAAAAAATTAAAAGTAAATTTATTTCTTGGTGAAAAAGTAACAGAAGTTACGAATAAAGGAATTAAAACACACACAGGACGGTATATATCATCTGAGTTAGTGGTTTGGGCTGCCGGTATTAAGGCACCAATGTTTTTATCTAAAATTGCTGGATTAAAAAGCAACAAGCTAAATCAGTTAGAGGTATTTTCAACACTTCAAACTACAGAAGATTCTAGTATTTTTGCATTTGGTGATTGTGCAGCTTGTCCAATCAAGCCTGGATCGTTAAAGCTAGTTCCTCCGAGAGCTCAGTCTGCCCATCAACAAGCAGATTTATTATATAAGAGTATGAAGAAAGTAGTATCAGGTAAAAAAACTTCATTACCGCAGTATAGTTATAAAGATTATGGATCCTTGGTAAATTTAGGCCGCTATACAACAGTAGGAAATCTAATGGGTTCTTTAATGGGGGGTAGTATGTTTATCGAGGGCTTAATTGCCCGTTTGATGTATTTAACGTTGTACCAAATGCACTTAATGGCATTACATGGAGTTATGAGTGTAATCTTTAGGCTGTTGGCTAAAGGTATAACAAGAAGATTTGAGACACACGTTAAGCTCCATTAATTATTTGCCTTGCTATAATAAATGGATGCTACTGCCATTGAAAGTAAGACAAAAAAACCAAATATAAACATAATCCCATTTATCGGAATATTATTTTTTACCATAAAAGTATATGCACCACTTAGTAAAAGAATCCCTAAGTTCTCATTAAAGTTTTGTACCGCTATCGAATGTCCAGCTCCAATCAAAATATGACCTCTGTGCTGAAGTAGTGCATTTAATGGGACAATAAGTAACCCGCTAAGAATACCAACGAGTGTTAAGATAATAACTGCTGATTCCCAGGTAGTAACAAAGACCATTGAGCATACTAATCCACCCATAAAAATACCAACGGGTAATATTTTTGTAGAATCCTTCATCTTAATGAACCAGGCTGCAATTATTGCTCCTATTGCAACACCAAATGCTACTGATGCAGATAACGTTGTTGACTTATCTAACCCAAACCCTAATGCATAAGCAGCCCAGCCAATTATTACAAGCCTAAGCGTTGCACCAGCTCCCCAGAATAAAGTAGTAATTGTTAAAGAAAGTTGGCCTAAGGGGTCACTCCACAATTTCTTATATGAAGTTAAAAAATCTTTTATTAAAGACCATGGGTCTTTATTCTTAATTTTATGGTCGATAGCCACATTAGGTATGTAACGATTAAAAAAAGCTGCTACAAGATAAAGAAAGCTGATAATTGTAATTGCTAATTTAACATCGTAGATAGCAATAACTCCACCAAACATAGCTCCTAAAATTATTGCAGCAACTGTTGACCCTTCAACCCAACCATTTGCTGCAACAAGTGAATTAGAAGGAAGTAGCTCAGTTAAAATCCCATACTTAGCAGGAGAATAGGAAGCAGCGCCTACGCCAACAATAGCATAAGCATATAATGGTTGCATGCCAAATAGCATTGCAAGACAGCCAAATAATTTTATACCATTTGAAAAAAACATAACTTCTCTTTTTGGCCAAGCATCTGCAATTGCTCCCACAAAAGGAGCAAGAACGATATAAGCGAAGACAAAAAATTGAAGTAAAAGGGGTTGGTGCCATTTTGGTGCCTGTAGCTCAGTCAACATTGCTATTGCTGCAAAAAGAAGGGCATTGTCAGCTAACGCAGACAAAAACTGTGCAGACAGAAAAAAATAGAATCCTTTAACTTTTATTCTACTAGAGGATTTCAGTTGCATAATCTGCTAGCCTTGATCGTTCCCCACGGAGGAGGGTGATGTGTCCATTGTGCTTCCATCCTTTAAACCTATCTACAGCATAAGTTAACCCTGAACTTCCTTCTGTTAGGTATGGAGTATCAATTTGACTTATATTACCTAAACATACAACTTTAGTTCCTGGACCTGCTCGAGTAATTAGTGTCTTCATTTGTTTAGGTGTCAAATTTTGTGCTTCATCGATAATTAAATATTTTTTAAGAAAAGTACGACCACGCATAAAATTTAAAGATTTTACTTTTATTCTTGACCTGATTAAATCTTGAGTTGCCGCTCTTCCCCAATCGCCAACGTTATCATCAGATTTATTAAGGACATCGAGATTATCTTCTAATGCACCCATCCATGGGGTCATTTTTTCTTCTTCTGTACCTGGAAGAAATCCAATATCTTCTCCAACTGAAACAGTAACTCTGGTAACAATAATTTCATTGTAAATTTTCTTATCTAATGTTTGATCTAATCCAGCAGCCAGAGCTAATAGTGTTTTGCCAGTCCCAGCTTGACCGAGAAGTGAAACAAAATCTATATCAGGATCCATTAATAAATTTAGGGCAAAGTTTTGTTCTCTATTTCTAGCATTAATACCCCAAATATTAAATTTCGAATGTATAAAATCATGAATAACTTCTAATGTGGCAGTTTTACCTTCTATTGATTTTACAGTTGCATGAAATGGTTTTTCAAAATCAAAATGTATAAATTGATTAACTAGGAAGTTTGAACAAAGTGGGCCCGTCAACCGATAAAACATTTTCCCATTTTTTTGCCAAGATTCCATTCCTTTACTATGTTTTTCCCAAAAATTTTTAGGAAGTTCAACAGAGCCTTTATAAAGAATTTCGCTATCATCCATTACTTTATCGTTGAAATAATCTTCTGTATGTATCCCTAATGCACGCGCTTTAATTCGAATATTAAAGTCTTTAGACACTAAAATTACCTGCCTATTCTTTTGTTTTTTCTTAAGATTGGAAACTATACTTAATATTTGATTATCAGCTTTGCTACCAGCAAGCATCGGTAAATCAAAGTCTACAGGGTGTGTTTGTAAAAATAAACTACCTGAGATATGAGGATTAATTTTCGACTTTAAGGGACAGCCTGATGCCAGTTTTGCAGGGTAAGGCCCAATGATTTCTTCTAGATATCTGTGTGTTTGTCTTGCATTTCTTGCTACTTCGCTCCCACCTTTTTTATTATTATCTAATTCCTCAATTGTAACCATAGGTAGATATATGTCATGCTCCTCAAATCTAAAAAGACAAGATGGATCATGTAAAAGTACATTAGTATCTAGAACAAAAAGTTTTGTTAGTTTGGTATTCTTTAGCATTTTATTTTAGCTTAGGCGCTTAAGAATTTCTTCAATATGCCCATTTACTTTAACACCTCGCCATTCATGAATTAACACACCATCAGGCCCGATTAAAAAAGTACTTCTTTCGATCCCTCTTACCTTCTTACCATACATATTTTTCATTTTAATGACTTTAAATAGATTGCATGCAGACTCTTCATTATCGCTAAGTAGTTCAAAAGGGAAATTATATTTATTTTTAAAGTTCTCATGCGACTTTAGGTTATCTCTAGATATCCCGAAAATCTCTACATTTAATTTTTTAAACTTATCAATATTTTCTGTGAAGTCAATACCCTCATTTGTGCATCCAGGTGTAGAATCTTTTGGGTAAAAGTAAATAATAATATATTTACCCATAAAGTCTTTTAAGTTAAAAGCTAAGTTGCTAGTACCTTCGAGCTCAAAGTTTGGTACTTTTTCATTTAAATTGATATTTTGCATATTTTTTAGACCCTTTATTGTTCTTGAAGTTTAAATGAAATTGGAACAATGACATTAAAATTTTTTGATTCAAGCTCTTTTGGAGGCTTAGGAAAAGGAGATGCTCGTTTTATCATATCCATCCCCTCCCTATTTAGAATTTCATGTTTACTACTATTTTTAATTTTAGACTTGATTAGATTACCTTGTCCATCAATTTCTAGGCTAATAATAATTTCCCCTTGCCATCCTCTCATTTGAGCTATTCTGGGGTATTTTTTCTGTTTTGCAATAGCTTTAGCTAGAATTAAACTATAACTATCAATTGTTCTTTTCATGACGGAAGGCGTTAGATTATTTTCTATTTTAGGCTGTGATATCTCTTCAGGCTTTGATATCTCTTCAGGCTTTATCATTGGCTCTGGCTTGTTAGCTTCTTTAGTCTGAATTGGATCTAATGTTTCTATTTTTTTTATAGGCTTTAGTTCTGATATTGGCTCAAACTTTTTTTCCGGTTGTGATTCCCTTATCAAAATATCTATGTCTAACTCCATCGGTTGAAATGTATCTTTAATTGTCAAAGAAGGTGAATATGATAAAAATATGGCATGGAAAAATATAGACAGAAAAGTTGTTTCTACTAGAGACAGACTACGTTTTTTTTTAAAGGAAAAAGTTAACAAAATATTTAGTATAAACTCATTTAAAGACAGATAATTATATCTTATTTGTGAAAAAGAACTAATTAGGTCACGCCTATATGAAGCTTTCCATTAGTTGAATATTTACCATTTCACCAGCCTTAACCGCACCTCTGTCTGAGCCGAGCACTATAAAGCAATTTGCCTTACTCATTGAGCTTAATATACCTGATCCCTGCTGACCTGTGGTCTTAACTTTCCATAACCCATTAGTTTCAAATAGCATACCTCTTTGAAACTCTGTTCTACCCGGCTTTTTAAAAATTGATTCTACACACTCTACTTTTAGTAATGGAATTGCATCTTCAAGTGTCAAGCCCATCCTGATTTTGAGTGCACCCTGAACAATTTGATAGAAAGTGACCATTGCTGAAACAGGATTGCCTGGCAAGCCGAAAAAGTCAGTTTTATTTATTTTTCCATAAGCCATTGGCCTTCCAGGTTTAATTGATAATTTCCAAAATAAAACTTGACCTACTTCTTTTAAAACTTCTTTCATATAGTCAGCTTCTCCTACAGATACACCACCAGTAGTAATAATCACATCAGCTTGTTTCGCTGCTTTAAGAAGAGTATTTTTTATAATTATTTTACTATCAGGAATAAGCCCTAGGTCTATAGATTCAATATTCAATCTATTAAGCATAGAATAAATCGTAAAATGGTTACTGTTATAAACTTGCCCTGATTTTATTTTTGCCCCTACTTTAACAATTTCGTCTCCTGTTGAAAAAAACCCCACTTTCAGTTTTTTAAATACTTTTATCTTAGAAAGACCTAAAGAAGCTATTAAGCCTAATTCTGCTGGATGAAGAAGCGTTCCTTTATTCAAGACAATATCTTTATGCTTAATATCCTCACCACATTTTCTAATGTTTGCCCCAATTTTTGGCATTTCAATGAAAGTTATTTCATTGTTTACGTACTTTACTAACTCAATTGGTATAACGGTATCAACTCCTTTTGGAATTTTCCCACCCGTCATGATTTGAATTGCCTCACCATCTTTCACAGAAAATTTAATAGGTTTACCAGCTAGTACGGTATCTTTAACCATTAATTTTTTTGTATTTTTTAATGAAGATATATTAAATCCAAATCCATCCATTGCTGAATTATCATAATTTGGAACATTAATAGGAGATACCAAATTAAGAGCAAGCACGCGATTCAAGGAATCTATTAGCTTAATAGATTCAGTTTCTTTAATTGGTTTTATAAAAGAACTAATTAGTTTTTTTGCTGACTCAATTTGCATTGCATTAGGGTCATATTCGCCAAGACACCCGGGCTCATTAGATAAGACTTTTAGTGTAATTTTTTTCGTCATCGAGTTAGATATAACCCTCACTAGTGTCAAAAAAGTAAGGGTCTTCATCCCCATTACTATTTTTGTATTGCTCTATAAAATCTACTATTGAAGGTATGTCATTTAAATCAAAGGATGGAATTTTTATATCCAACAAAAGATCAGATACGATAGCTATAATATTCGAATCTTTCTTAAATAGTATTTCATTAGAAATTTGTTTTCTATGTACTTCAATCTTTGGACAATTCATATTTTTTAACCCTTCGATTAAAATAATATCAGTATCAGAACTAATTT
>CAJWAE010000072.1 GCA_913020075.1 uncultured Flavobacteriaceae bacterium | reverse complement strand
AGCGCATCTGCCTTGGGAGCAGGGTGTCGCAGGTTCAAATCCTGTCATCCCGATTAATAATAAATACATATTAATAAGTTTAATAAATCGGTTTATTAATATTTTTCTTAGTCATGAGAAATAAACTCAAGTTAATTTTATAATTTGCAATAATAGTGCTGTTTAGAACCAATTAATCCAGTTTAAAAAACAGTAATATTATTGCAATTTTTATTAACTCTTGGCACAGCTGAATAAGACTGCGGCACTACAAAACTTAGGGGTAATTACCCGCCCCCTGCAATAGATAATATTTCGAGTGAATCTTGGTTTTGTACAAGAGTTTTTTCCCACTGACTTTTTTCAAGAATAAAACCATTATAATCAACAACTATTACTTTTTGGTTAAAACCAAGATAGTTCATTAATTCAAGAACAGTGAATGGTAAAATATAAAGATATTTTGAACCATTAATTTTAAAGGAAGAATGATTTGCAGTTATCATAATATTTTTTGAAAATTTTATACATCTCACACCGATGATTTTTAATAAAGTATAAAATAAAAGTTTTAAAAAATAAGGTTATAATAAAAATAACTAAAATTTACAGTGAATTTAATACATGAGTGAATTTATTAAAGCGTATAACAATGATCCCTTTGTAGGAAACTTATCTACACCGGTAACAACTTCAACGGCAACAAAACTATACCTTGGAAATTTACCCATCTACAGAAAGGGCTTATCACCTCTTTTAAGAGGTCTTGAGATTGGTATGGCGCATGGTTACTTTTTAATTGGACCTTTCTACATCCTAGGGCCACTTCGTAACTCAGAAAACGCTCTACTAGTTGGGTTCTTTTCAGCAATGGGTCTAATTCTAATTTTAACAATTGGATTAACAATTTATGGCTTAGCGTCTTTCCAAGACGGTGGTAAATTAGAGGGTCTAGAATCTTCTAAAGGCTGGCGACAGTTTACTAGTGGTTTCACAATCGGGGCTTTAGGTGGCGATGTAGTAGCCTATATTCTCCTTGCGAACGTTGCATTCTTTGCGTAAAAATAAAAGATGAGAAGATTCTAGATTATCTTCTCATCTTTTAATGTTCCAACCTTTCTAACCAACATAACTTAAACCAAGGCTTAATAAAAAAAAGCTTGCTATAACTACTGCACTGAAACGGTAGATAAATTGCTGACCAGAGCTCGGACTTGAGAACATCCCTAAGACTGCACTATTATTAGAACCTGAGATCGAAGCTTTCGGATCTACCGCTAAAACAATGCCAATAATGACTAAGGAAGTTAGAAACCAAATGCTCTCTAATATATTCATTTAGTAAGAAACTAATCTATAATTAATTGTCGTCAAAAGCTTATTCGCCCTGGACTTTAAGAAGACCAAAACCTACAGCTAAACCTGTTAGAGTTAAAGCCCACATAACACCTGCTACAGTAAAGATCTCTTTAGCCATAATTCTGTTATTTATATTTATACTTTGTATTTTGTACTGTTTTTTAGAAGCCGTTACGACCCCAAACTACTAATGCTAGAGAGAAACTAAACATTACCATCAGCGAAGACCAACCTAAGCTTAAAATATCCATTATTTTTAAAGGAAGACGTTTTTAATTCATGATAACATTATAACACCTCTTGTTCATTTTTCGCTGTTAATTCCATCGAAGAAGGGATTAACTAATATTCCTAAAATAGGAGAGGATGGGATTCGAACCCACGGTACGTATAATACGTACATCAGATTAGCAATCTGAAGCATTAAACCACTCAGCCACCTCTCCTTTATTATCATATTCTATAATATCCAACTGCTAATAGCAACACCTTGTATTTCTACGTTTTAATTTTTAAACAAAAAACAACATAAATTAATGAAAGATATTTCACTTCGAGGACGATTTGCTTAACTGTTTAAAAGTTTCCTAAATGTATATTACGGTCGATATTACTAATACAACCTGGAAAAAATTAAACAAAATTTGAAACACGCCCTGTAAGACTTGAACTCACGACATCAGGTTTTGGAAACCTACGTTCTACCAACTGAACTAAGAGCGCTTAATACTTATTGTATTATATTATACCAATGGGAAGTAAGTCAAACCCCTTCGGTAAAAATAATATTAAATTATTATCTTTCTGTGACAGATATTATGATAAAATAAATGTTATCAAAGATAATGATAATTTCGTTATACGTGAAAATAATGTTTGAACGTTTTACGGAAAAGGCTATCAAAGTTATTATGCTAGCTCAAGAAGAAGCTAGACGACTTGGGCATAACTTTGTGGGCACTGAACAAATACTTCTAGGTCTTATTGGTGAAGGAACAGGTATCGGACCAAAAGTTCTTAAGTCAATGGGCGTGAACCTAAAAGATGCTCGTGTTGAAGTGGAAAAAATTATCGGCCGCGGATCTGGATTCGTAGCTGTTGAAATTCCTTTTACACCACGCGCAAAAAGGGTTCTTGAACTTTCGTTAGAGGAAGCTCGTCAATTAGGACATAACTATATTGGTACTGAGCACCTACTACTAGGTTTAATTAAAGAAGGAGAAGGTGTAGCCGCTCGTGTTCTTGAAAACTTAAGTGTTGATCTATCAAAAGTTCGAAGTCAAATTATTCGATCTCTTGGAGATAACACAGAGGTTTCGAGCGGAGGAAACAATTCTGCTCGCAGCAAGACACCTACATTAGATGAATTTGGAACAAATTTAACAACCAAAGCTCAAGAAGGTCGATTAGACCCAGTTGTTGGGCGTGCAAAAGAAATTGAACGAGTTATTCAAATTCTAGGTCGTCGAACAAAAAACAATCCAGTTCTAATCGGGGAACCGGGTGTTGGTAAGACTGCCATTGCTGAAGGTCTTGCTCAACGAATCGCTAACCGTGATATTCCAGACACTCTGGACGAAAAACTAGTTGTTGCGTTAGATATTGGTCTACTAATTGCAGGAACAAAGTATCGAGGAGAATTTGAAGAGCGTCTTAAGAAAATTATGGATGAAGTTCGTACTTCAAACAACATCATCCTTGTTATTGACGAAGTTCACACATTAATTGGAGCAGGTGCTGCTGAAGGTGCAATTGATGCTGCAAATATCTTAAAGCCAGCGCTTTCGCGAGGCGAACTACAATGTATTGGAGCTACAACTCTAGAAGAGTACAGAAAGCACATCGAAAAAGATGCAGCACTTGAAAGACGTTTCCAGCCTGTAATGGTAGGTGAGCCTTCAGTTGAAGAGACAATTGAAATTCTATATGGATTACGCGAACGTTATGAAAAGCACCATAAACTGATAATCTCAGATGAAGCTTTAACAGCAGCTGCAAAGTTTGCTGATCAATATATTGCGGACCGTTTCCTTCCAGATAAAGCAATTGACCTGATTGATGAAGCTGGATCAAGAGTTCGATTAATGAATTCACAATTACCAGCAGCAGCTAAAGAATTAGATCAAGAATTAAAATCAATTCTACGATCTAAAGATGAAGCTGTTCGTGGCCAAGACTTTGAAAAAGCAGGTCAATTACGTGAGCGTGAAATGGAAATTAAAGCGCAAATTAATGCCATTGCTCAAAGTAAAAAAGGTGATGAAAAAGGTAACGCTGGTCAGACTCCAACAGTAACCGAGGAAGATATTGCACAAATTGTTGCAGCTTGGACGAGTATTCCAGTTAATAAATTAACGAAGAGTGAATCGGAAAAGCTTCTTCAAATGGAAGACACTTTACACGGACGTATTATTGGTCAAGATGAAGCTGTTGTAGCGGTATCACGTGCAATCCGACGTGCGCGTGTAGGTCTAAAAAGTCCAAACCGTCCAATTGCAAGTTTTATTTTCTCTGGACCTACAGGTGTAGGTAAAACTGAGCTTTGTAAAGCGCTAGCAACATATTTCTTCGGATCAGAAGAAGCAATGGTACGTTTAGATATGTCTGAATACATGGAAAGACATACCGTTTCAAAACTAATTGGTTCACCTCCTGGTTATGTTGGTTATAACGAAGGTGGACAATTAACAGAAGCTGTTAGACGTCGTCCGTACACAGTTGTTCTGTTTGATGAGATTGAGAAAGGTCACCCAGATGTGTTTAACTTAATGCTTCAAATTTTTGAAGACGGTCGTTTAACAGATTCAAAAGGTCGAACAATCGATTTCAAGAATACGCTTTTAATTATGACATCGAACGTTGGTTCGAAAGTAATTGAAAAAGGCGGCGGCGGTCTTGGTTTTGAACTATCTGAAGACCAATCAACGTCTCACTACAACCGAATTAAGTCACTCGTTAATGAAGAGTTAAAGCAGTATTTCCGTCCAGAGTTTTTAAACCGTTTAGACGAAATTATTGTTTTCCGTCAATTAACAAAAGACGAAGTAGGTCAAATTGCTGAGATTATGCTTAAAGAAGTCTTCGAACGAATTTCTATGAAAGGAATTCAATTAGAGGTAACAGATAGATTTAAGACAAGACTAATTGACGAAGGTTATAACCCAAGCTATGGTGCACGTCCATTAAGAAGAGCTGTAATGAGACTTCTAGAGGATAGCTTAGCGGAAGAAGTACTTTCAGAAAAAATTAAAGCCGGTGACACAGCAGTTGTGGACGTTGGTGAAGATAACAAGGTTAAGGTACTTCTTGGAGAAAAATTCGAAGTTCTGCAAGAATCTTAAACAGAGATCTTAAAATTAACTAATAAAAAACCTCCCCCAAAATAATATTTGGGGGAGGTTTTTTTTCGTAACTTTAGATTTATAATCTAGGCTACGGCTTGAAGACGAGCTTTCGACTTACGAAGTTCGATAGTTGCTTCAATTTTTTCTTTTTTAGTTGTAGCTTCGTCAACTAATAAAGTTACTCTTTCAAGTTCTTCTTGAGCAGCTGAACGATCAATCGTACTCGCTTCCTCGGCACCATTACATAGAATAGTTACCTTGTTTTCTTCTACTTCAGCAAAGCCTTCCATTAAAACAATCGAAGTCCAACCTGATTCAGATTTTAGACGCATTACGCCAATATCAAGTGCTGTTAGTAGAGGGGCGTGGTCTGTAAGAATACCAATCTGTCCAGTACTACTTGGAAGAATGATTTCTTCAGCAACTGCGTCCCATACAACCTTATCTGGTGTGATTACACGAACATTTAAACTCATAATGTTTTTATCCTTTTAGCTTTTCAGCCTTTTCAATAGCCTCGTTCATATCTCCTACTAGGTAGAACGATTGCTCTGGTAGATCATCGTACTTACCATCTAGAATATCGTTGAATCCAGTGATACCATCTGCTAGAGATACGTACTTACCAGGAGAACCTGTAAATACCTCTGCTACGAAGAATGGTTGTGATAGGAAACGCTCAACCTTACGTGCACGTGCTACAGTCGCACGGTCATCTTCAGAAAGTTCATCTAGACCTAGGATAGCAATAATATCCTGAAGTTCTTTGTAACGCTGAAGTGTCTCTTTAACACGCTGAGCTGTATCGTAGTGAACATCACCAACGATTTCAGGCTGAAGCATAGTTGAAGTTGAATCTAGAGGATCTACCGCTGGGTAAATACCTTTAGAAGCTAGACCACGAGAAAGTACAGTTGTTGCATCTAAGTGAGCAAACGTTGTAGCTGGTGCTGGATCTGTTAAATCATCAGCTGGTACATAAACCGCCTGAATTGATGTAATAGAACCTTCGTTTGTTGATGTAATACGCTCTTGTAGACCACCCATTTCTGTTGCTAGTGTTGGCTGGTAACCTACAGCTGAAGGCATACGTCCAAGAAGAGCTGATACTTCAGCACCGGCTTGTACGAAACGGAAGATGTTATCAATGAATAGAAGTACGTCTTGCTTGTTTACATCACGGAAGTACTCCGCCATTGTTAGAGCAGTTAGACCTACACGCATACGTGCACCAGGAGGCTCGTTCATCTGACCGTAAACAAGTGCTACTTTAGAATCGTCTAGGTTCTTCTCGTTGATTACACCAGACTCTTTCATTTCACAGTAAAGGTCGTTACCTTCTCTTGTACGCTCACCTACACCACCGAATACTGACACACCACCGTGTGCTTTCGCAATGTTGTTGATTAGCTCCATGATAAGTACAGTTTTACCTACACCAGCACCACCGAATAGACCAATCTTACCACCACGTCTGTAAGGCGCTAGAAGATCTACAACTTTAATACCAGTTTCGAATACAGCTGGCTTAGTTTCTAGATCAGTGAAAGATGGAGAAGCTCTGTGAATTGGTAATCCTGACGGAGCATCACAACTACCCATTTCATCTACGGGCTCACCAAGAACGTTAAAGATACGACCAAGAGTCTTTGTACCTACTGGAACTGTGATTGGTGCACCTGTATCAACAACAGACGCTCCTCTCTTAAGACCATCAGTTGATGTCATAGAAACGGCACGTACTTTGTTGTTACCAAGAAGCTGTTGTACTTCACAAGTGATGCTAGAATCGCCTGATGTAATTACTAGGGCGTTATAGATCTTTGGAAGCTCACCGTTAGGGAATTCAATATCTACTACAGGTCCAATAATTTGTGAGATGAAACCTGTCTTTGAAGCAGTATCTACCATGATTAAAAATTTAAGGCTAATGCAAATTAAGTAAATAGGCAAAATTTCAAAAAAAACCGAAAAATTACTTTTCGGTTTTTTATTTTGGAACTAAATATGTAAAAAATTTACATATTACGTTAGGATTCAATAGATTATCTAAAACCTACAGATGCCTGCCAGACAAATGCTAGTAGAAGAAAAAATACAGGAATTGCTGGCATTACGTCAACGATCGGACGAAATGCTGTGTATGGTTCTGGTAAAGCTGATAATAAAAAGCTCATATCCATGATATGTTAACCTCTCTGGTATAAAAAAAACTCTACGTAGATTATATAACAATTTATTTAAAGAACGTGTTAAAATTTTTCCAAAAAGTGTTATAAAATAATCTAAGGGAAATTCTTCTTACGGATTAGTATAATTTGTAATACGTATTTTTAATTAATTAAACCTAAGGGATAAAAATTTCGCATGGTTGGAATTGTACAAGTATTTGTTGTTCTTCTTATCGTAGTATCTTTTGCTATGGTAGTAGGAGTACCAGTAATTTTAGCTACACCTGGTGAGTGGGAAAAATCTCAAAGTATCGTATGGAGTGGCGCTGGCGTTTGGTCGGCACTAGTTATTCTTACTGGAATCTTTAACGTTGTACCGGCTTAAGCCCTAGTTAAAGAACAAAAAAATTGACTTTCTAATCTTCTAATTGTTTAAATTAGAAGATTGGAGAGTTAATTTTTTTGCATAAAAATATTATTCAAACGGTCAGGATAAAGAGCGAAGTTTGAAAATAATCTAATATAAATGAAACATATACTAATTTATTTGAAATCTCCCCAGGTAGGATTTGAACCTACGACAAACCGGTTAACAGCCGACCGCTC
>CAJWAE010000071.1 GCA_913020075.1 uncultured Flavobacteriaceae bacterium | reverse complement strand
GTAACGTATATTTAAAAACTTTTATTGGAGAAGATGGAAAAGCAAAAATGATTTCCCCAGATTCGCTTATTTTCGAAACACTTCCTAACGGAAAAAAAATATTGAAAAGACTGCCAGGTCAATTAGACCTTATTGCTATTAACGAAGAAGAAACGTTTTTACGCCAAAATTTTTCTGAAAGTGATAATATAAACTATCGTGATGGAGATACAGAGTCTTCACGCCAATTTAGTTCAGGAAAGCCCGAAGCTAATGATGATCCAGATGCTAAATCAGAGACTTCCAAAATGTATGATGCACCTTCTAAACCAAAAATAACTCAAAATTTTGATGGTGAAGATGATAGAAAAATTGACGCATCTTCAAAAAGAACAACTTTAATTACTGATGAATCAAGAGTTTATAAAGGAGGGTCCTGGAAAGATAGAGCATATTGGTTAGATCCTGCTCAGCGCAGATATCTTCCTCAATATATCGCTACTGACTATATTGGTTTCCGTCTAGCAATGTCTCGCTTGGGGTCCAAAAGTTCAGTTAAAAAAACTGCTCGCCACAAAAGGCAGGGGTAAACAAAAATACTAAGCATCTTAATTCATTAAGATGCTTTTTTTTTAAAATGGATTTAGAATTACTTTACGATGTATTTATAAAATCCTCAGGAATTTCTACAGACACAAGAAACCTTTCTGAAGGGAATTTGTTTTTTGCACTACATGGAGATAAGTTTAATGGAAATAACTTTGTTGATAAAGCTCTAGAGATAGGTGCTAGTTTCGTAGTTGTTGATGATCCAAAAATAAAATTAGATAGAGCAATATTAGTCAAAAATACTCTTAGATCTCTTCAAGACTTGGCAACTTATCATAGAAAAAAATTAAATATTACCATTATAGCTTTAACAGGTAGTAATGGAAAAACAACAACTAAAGAGTTAATTCGTGAGGTGTTATCTAAAAAGTATAAAGTTCATGCTACAAGAGATAATCTAAATAATCATATTGGTGTTCCTTTGACTTTATTAGAGCTTAATAAGGGTCACGAGCTAGCAGTAATTGAAATGGGTGCAAATCATATTAAAGAAATTAATAAATTATGTGAAATTACACTCCCAAATTGGGGTTTTATTACCAATTTTGGCAAAGCTCATTTAGAAGGTTTTGGGGGATTAAAAGGAGTCATAAAGGGCAAGTCAGAATTATATCAACACTTGATACATCATCAACAAAATATTTTAATTAACGGGGATGACGCTATTCAAATAAAACAAACTAACAGCTATAAAACGACTAGTTTTGGTTTGGACAAACATCATCTTATTCAAATCACTCCTCTTGAAAAATTTGATGGAGGGTTACAACTCAATTATAAAAATCAATTATTTAATAGCTCTTTATATGGCGAATATAATTTACTTAATATATCAGCTGCAATTGCTTTCGGAAATCTCTTTAATGTTCCTCTAAACAAAATCCAAAATGCTATAGAATCATATAATTCTACTAACAACAGATCTCAAGAAATAATAATAAAAAATACTTTATTCATTTTAGACGCCTACAATGCAAACCCTTCAAGTATGGAAGCAGCAATAACTGCTTTCTCTAAGATTTCAAATTCTAAAAGTGCTATTATCTTAGGAGATATGAAAGAATTAGGATCATCTGAAACAAATGAGCACGAAAAACTTTTAAAATTTTGCCTTAATATCCACGAAGGAAAAATATATACAATAGGAAAAATATTTCAGGATGTTAAAAACACAAATCAAAGAATTAAAAAATTTAAAAATAATCAGAGTTTTACTGCTCACATAAAAGTTGAAGCTTTAGATTTTGACAAAGTTTTAATAAAAGGTTCACGATCCATGAAACTCGAAAATCTAATGCCCTTTTTTAAATCAAATTAAGTTGTATGAAAAATTTATTTTTCTTCATTTTAACATTGTCATTGTTTAATTGTCAAAAAAATGATAACCGTTGTGGACAAATCATTCAAAAAATAGAACGCGAAAATTCTTTTTATTTTGTTCTTCAAACTGATGAATATATAAACTATTATAACACTCCCGAATCACCAACTATTCCGGAAGACGGTGTTAGACAAGGCAATGTGTCGAAAGAAGCCTATGACTCCTTTAGTTTAGGAGATGAATATTGTTCAGAAATTTAATTTTTTGCTCCTTTAATAATTTGGTCAACAACTTCAGGATTAAGTAAAGTAGACGTATCTCCTAAATTAGAAATATCTTTACTTGCAACTTTCCTTAATATTCTTCTCATTATTTTACCAGAACGAGTTTTGGGTAAGCCAGAAACGATTTGAACTACATCAGGCTTAGCAATAGGTCCAATTATTTTACGAACAGTGTTTTTGATTTCGTCAATTAGTGCTTCACCAGATAATCCTTTTAAATCGCAAATAACATAAGCATATATTCCCTGTCCTTTAATTTCATGAGGAAAACCAACTACTGCAGATTCAATAACGTTGGGATGTTCGTTGATTGCATTTTCCACTTCTGCAGTACCCATTCTATGACCCGAAACATTCATAACATCGTCTACCCTGCCTAAAATACGGAGGTAACCATCATGATCTCGTTTTACACCATCGCCCGTAAAATACATTCCAGGATATGTTGTAAAATAAGTTTCTTTAAAACGCTTATGATCACCATAAGTAGTCCTTATCATTGAGGGCCAAGGGAATTTAATACATAGATTTCCTTCAACATTATTTCCCTTAAGTTCATTTCCTTCAGCATCAACAATTATGGGTTGAATACCAGGAAGAGGTAATGAAGCGTGTGCTGGTTTATTTGGTGTAATTCCTGCCAAAGGTGAAATCATAATTCCTCCTGTTTCGGTTTGCCACCAGGTATCAACTAAAGGGCAATTTCCTTTTCCAATATTATCATGATACCAGTGCCATGCTTCCTCATTTATTGGTTCCCCAACTGATCCAATTACCTTTAGTGAATCTAATTTATAAGGCTCTAAAGGCTCCAATCCCTTTGCTTGCAGGGCTCTAATGGCAGTAGGTGCGGTATAAAACTGATTAACCTTATATTTATCTATAATTTCCCAAAAGCGTCCTGGATGAGGAAAAGTAGGGATCCCCTCAAACATAACTGTAGTACCTCCAGCCAATAAAGGGCCATAAATAATATACGAATGACCTGTTATCCATCCTATATCAGCAGTGCACCAGAAAACATCGTTTTGTTTGTACTGGAATACATTTAAAAAAGAATAATAAGTATAAACCATATATCCTCCAGTAGAATGAACAACTCCCTTAGGTTTTCCTGTAGAACCTGAGGTATAAAGAATAAATAATAAGTCCTCTGAGTCTAAAACAGTTGCCTTATGCTCAATAGCTTCATTTTTAATAACATCATGCCACCAAACATCTCGTCCTTCAACCATAGTTACTTTTATTTTTGTTCGCTTACAAACAATCACCTTTTCAACACAAGTTGTTTTCTCTAGAGCTTCATCTACTAAAGCTTTTACAGGAATGTTTTTTGATCCCCTGAAATTTCCATCAGAAGTTAAGACCATTTTAGCCTCACAGTCATTGATTCTATCGGCTAAAGCTGAAGAGGAAAATCCTGCAAAAACTACAGAATGAACAGCGCCAATTCGCGCACAAGCTAACATAGCAACTGCTGCTTCAGGAATCATAGGCATGTAAATCACTACACGATCTCCTTTCATCACTCCTTGAGATGTCATTGCATTTGAAAACTGGCAAGTCATTTCATACAATTCTAGGTAAGAAATTTTTCTCCCCTCTTCGTTTGGATCATTAGGTTCCCATAAAATAGCTGTTTTGTTTGCGTGGGTGAAAAGATATCTTTCAAAAATATTTTCAGTTAAATTTAACTTACCATTTTCAAACCACTTGACATTAGGGCCTTCAGATTCCCATGATAAAACGTTATCCCAAGGTTTTTGCCAATGAAATGATTCTGCTATTCCATTCCAAAATTTTTCGGGCTGGTCAACACTTTCTTGATACTCATTAATATAGCCTGAAAGGGATTGAATTTTATGATTCATTTTTTACTGTTTTCCTTAAAATTAATGTGTTTGAACTGAAGAAACTTGAGATCCTCGAGGAGTTCTAATTCGTTCAGTAAGTTCCATAACTTCCTTTGGCGGTGCTTCAGTTAACCTAGAAACTATAAGTGCAATAATGAAATTAAAAATCATTCCTAAGGTTCCAATACCTTCTGGTGAAATACCCCACCAAAAGTTTTCTGGAAGTCCAGGACCGCCTAATTGTGGTTTAAAATATATAATATAAGAGGCAGTAAATAAAATTCCTATAATCATTCCACTCATGGCTCCCTCACGATTCATTCTTTTATCAAAAATTCCTAAAATAATTGCAGGGAAAAACGAAGAGGCTGCCAGTCCAAAAGCCAGAGCGACAACCTGTGCAACAAACCCTGGTGGATTTAATCCTGCTAAACCAGCAGCAACTACAGCTACTGCAATTGAAACTCTTGCTGCTAACAACTCCCCTTTTTCACTAATATCGGGTTTAAGATAATTTTTAAGCAAATCATGAGAAATAGAGGTTGAAATCACCAATAAAAGTCCAGCCGCAGTTGAAAGTGCAGCTGCTAGTCCACCTGCTACTACTAAACCAATAACCCATGCTGGCAAATTAGCAATTTCTGGATTAGCCAAAACAATAATATCTCTATCTATAGTTAGTTCATTAATATTCTCATCAGCAACATATTGAATTTTACCGTCATTATTTTTATCTTCAAAAGAAAGTAATCCTGTGTTTTCCCAATTAGTAAACCATTGAGGAACAGTGGCGTATGAAGAATTAGAAAGTGTATCAATTATATTAGTTCTTGCGAAAACAGCTACTGCTGGTGCAGTTGTATATAAAATAGCTATAAAAAGAAGAGCCCACCCAGCAGAAATTCGAGCATCTTTTACTCTAGGTACTGTGAAAAATCTAACGATTACATGAGGTAATCCTGCGGTTCCAAACATTAGTGCTCCTGTTATAAAAAACATATTAATCAAATTACTTCGATCAATACTAGTATAAGCATCAAATCCCAAATCAACAGAAAGCTGATTTAGTCTTTCCAATAAATAGACTCCATCAGTACCTCTAGATCCAAGTCCTAACTGAGGCACAGGGTTACCTGTCATTTGAAGAGATATGAAAATTGCAGGCACTGTAAACGCAAAGATCAATACACAAAACTGAGCAACTTGAGTGTATGTAATACCCTTCATTCCACCTAATACTGCATAAAAAAATACAATACCTATCCCAATCAATACACCGGTATCAAAAGGAACGTTTAAAAAACGGGCAAAAGCAACACCTACTCCTTTCATTTGGCCAACTACATATGTGAAAGAAATAAATAAGGCACATATCAAGGCAATTAAACGCGCATTTTTTGAATAATATCTCTCACCTATAAAATCAGGAACAGTAAATTTTCCAAACTTTCTGAGGTAAGGTGCCAGTAATAATGCTAAAAGCACATATCCACCAGTCCAACCCATTAAATATTGACCCCCTGAATAGCCCATAAATGCAATCAATCCTGACATTGACAAAAAAGAAGCTGCAGACATCCAGTCGGCTGCTGTAGCCATTCCATTAGCAATGGGATTAACACCACCTCCAGCAACATAAAATTCTTTTGTAGATCCTGCTCGAGTAATTATAGCAATGATAATGTATATTAGAAAAGTTATCCCTACTAATATATAGGTCCAAGTTTGTGCACTCATAATTATTTTATCAGTTTTTAAACCTCATCAACATTAAATTTTTTATCAAGTTTGTTCATCAGATAAACATACACAAATATCAAAATGACGAATGCATAAATTGATCCTTGATGTGCAAACCAGAATCCAAGAGGAAAACCTCCAATTTGATATTGATTAAGTGTTTCGGCAAGTATAATTCCAAAAAGAAATGAAACCACAAACCATATAGTTAATAGGATTGCTAAATATTTTAAATTAGTTCTCCAATAAGTAGTGGGTTTTTTATTCATAATAATGTTTAAATATAACTATAATTAATAAAATCTGAAAACTATTAGATATTCCATTAAAAGGTTTTGAAAGAAAATTTACTTAGGATGCAACAAAAAATCATGATTGATTATATTATTCTTCGCGAATTGATTTATTCAAAAACTATAGTAAAGATTTCTGGCAACTTTTAGATATCGTTTCTGGCAATTCAAAAAAATTAGATCGGGAGGTAAAAAAACATAGATTTATTAATTTAAACTTCAGCCATATCTTCTTCGGGTGTCTCTAACCCTAAATTTTATATTTGTGAATTATAAATGCAATTAACAGAAAAAATACATCTATTAAAATTACCGTTAAATAACTTTCCGTTTTTTAACTGAGTCTTTAAAAATTAATCTACAAAAAAACCTCACTTTAAAGGTGAGGTTAAAATGGTGCTTGTAAAGATTTAAGAAAAAGTATTAGGCGTATCAAACTACATTGTGTCTTTTTTTACTTGTTTCAATAAAAACAATCTCCATAACACAACTTGCACAAAGAATACCCATACCTAATGCACCGCCATTAAAACCACTTTGTGAAGTAATTGCAACACCAGTACCAGCTTTTTCAATTAAATCGCCTTCTCTATTAAAATCTAATCCTCCAGATTGTTCCTCCTCCGAAAACGACTTTATACCTATCTCTTCACAATAAATAAAAGTGATGAAAGCAAAAACTGCAAGTATAAGTTGAAGTATGTTTTTAGAAGTGAATATAGAAGCAAATAATTTTTTCATAATAAATAATATGGCAAACGGATTTAAAACAGGTGGTCGTGAAGCAGGCACACCCAACAAAAGAAAAGCAATAGGGAAAAGAGTTGAAGAATTTTTAGAATATGAGTGGGATAAAATACATACTTATATGGAAGGGATGAGTGATAAAGAGAAAGCAGAGTTTGTATTGAAACTACTACCCTACGCTACTCCTAAATATAGTTCACGTACCTACCAAACAGATGTATTAGAAGACTTTGGTATATTTCAAGATGTACAAATTGTAACAAACGTTGATGAAAAAGATAGGTTAGAAAAAGTTCGTGCTTATGAAGAAAAACACGATGTTAAGATATTATAAGGATATTTAAATATCTTAAAATCAACACAATGAATAAACTACTTCTTCTTTTACTGTTAGTTCCATTAATAAACTGTTCTAAAGACGATGATCTGCAATTTGACGACCCATTATATTCAAAGGTTGATGAGGCTTGGTTTGCTGAGTGGGAGTATGAAACTGATGATGGAGATACGGCTTATTATCAGAGGGTTCTTGTAGTAATGCAAGGGATGGCTCATAAAACAAAATATTCCATAAATAACATTGATACTTACGAGGATCTTGAATCGCTTGGGGGTAAAGAACAATTTGAGGTGACAAATAACGATCCAGATTGCAAGCCAGAAAATTGCGTCAATTATAACAATACAACACAAGAATATACTTTTACCCCATTTAACAGACAAACACAAGAGTATGAAGATGCGTTTATTGAAGTTATAAAATTTACAGATAACTTTACTAAAATGACATATAAAGGTAGAGTATATGGAATAACAACTAGAGAAACGTATAATGATTTTGATAATGATGGTGATCCATACTACTAATATTCCTCCTAAAAAGTATTAGGCAATTAAACCAAATAAATTTTAAACCAACACAATGAAAAAGCTGATTTTTATTATTGTAATAATCTCTATTATATCTATTTCATGTGAAAAAGAAGATGATACTAATAGTTCAC
>CAJWAE010000070.1 GCA_913020075.1 uncultured Flavobacteriaceae bacterium | reverse complement strand
CAAATAATTTAACTATACTGTCAAAAATAAATTGATGAGACTCTTTATAAAAAGCATCTGAGTGTAAGATGTCAATAACTGCATCAACCCCTTTTTTATCTATCATCATCGCACCTAAAACAACTTCCTCTAAATCAATAGCTTGTGGAGGGAGTTTACCTCTCTCGAAGGAAACTACTTGAGGTCTTTTACTAGATCTTTCAAATGACGGTTGTACTTTTTCCATAGAACTAACTTATGAAAACTAACAAGAAATTATTAAAAAAAAGAATACTTATAACAAACAAAAATTTGTTAATAAACTGACAAAAATGTTAATATCGTTACGATTTAAGAATTATAAACACCCATTGAAGTGAATTTATTCATTCTATCAATTACTAGTTCATCTATTTTCTTAGAAGAAAGAGTCTTGAATGAGTTTAAGATAGCATTTTTAACACTATTAAAAGTTTTATCTCTGTCACTATGTGCCCCCCCAAGTGGTTCTAAAATAATTTTATCAATTAAATTATTTTTTTTCATATCATTTGGGGTTAATTTCAGGGCTTCAGCTGCTTTTTCTTTAAAATCCCAACTTCTCCATAAAATAGAAGAGCAAGATTCGGGAGAAATAACCGAATACCAAGTATTTTCAAGCATCATTACATGATCACCAATACCTATGCCCAACGCACCACCTGAAGCTCCTTCACCAATTACGATACAAATAATTTGAGTTTTTAGCTGAAACATTTCAATCAAATTTCTTGCAATAGCTTCTCCCTGTCCTCTTTCTTCAGCTTCTAAGCCTGGATATGCTCCAGGTGTATCAATTAAAGTAATAATAGGTATGCCAAACTTTTCTGCAGATTTCATGAGCCTTAGAGCCTTTCTATAGCCTTCAGGATTAGACATTCCAAAATTTCTATATTGTCTAGTCTTAGTATTATATCCTTTTTGTTGACCAACAAATAAAAAAGTTTGATCATTAATTTTACCAAAACCACCAATCATTGCCTTATCATCTCCAATATTTCTATCACCATGAAGCTCTAAAAAAGTGTCATTTGTTAGTGCTTTAATATAATCTAAAGTATAAGGTCTAGATGGATGTCTAGAAAGTTGAACTCTTTGCCATGCAGAAATGTTTTTATATATATCTTTTTTTGTTTGTTGTATTTTCTTAGATAATTTTTTACATGTTTCCGAAACATCAACCTGAGTCTTATCTCCTATCAACTTACATTCTCTAAGTTGATCCTCAAGTTCTTTTAAAGGGGCTTCAAAATCTAAATATTCCATAAATTCAACAATTGAAAATCAAAGATAAAATAATAATTTATACAAAGTTATTTTTTATTTTTCAGTTTAAAAACACCATTTAATATTACTGATGAGAAAATCAAGATAAAACCTAAATAAAAATTAAATGAAAGATCCTTAGACTCATTTAAGAAAATAATAGCTAGTATTATTCCATAAACTGGTTCCATATTAATTGAAATCATAAGAGAATAAGGGCTCAAGTGTTTTAACACGTCAACAGAAATAACAAATGCATACGCAGTACAGACAGTCGCAAGAATTAATAACCAATAAAAATCAATTTTACTTATATCAAAAAACTCACTGTCTATCCTATCACTAAATAACAATATTATTGATATTAAAAATACGCCTCCCAATAATTCATATATAGAAATAGCCAACGAAGAAGCTTCTTTAATTAATTTTCCATTAATCAATCCAAAAAAAACACTTAATAAAACTGAAATCAAAGCATATATAATACCCTCTAAATAATGGTATTGAGAATTGAAAATAAGTGACATTCCAACAACAACAATTAACCCAAAAATTATTTCGTATAAAATAATTTTTCTTCCATAAAAAAGAGGTTCTAGAAATGAAGTTAAAAATGCTCCTAAAGAAAGAATAGATAGAGTTATTGAAACATTTGAAACTTTTATAGCTTTAAAAAACGTCAACCAATGAAGAGCGATAATCATCCCTGAAATTAGCAATTTTAATAATAGAGATTTTGGAACCTTAATTTGTTTTTTAAAAACCGCAGCGTAAATTAATAATACAATTGAAGCTATTGCCATTCTATACCAAACAAGCTCTAATGAATCAATGGATATTAAGGAACCTAAAATTGCTGTGAATCCAAAAATAAAAACAATAAAATGGAAATGAATTAAACTTTTAAATTTATTTTTTTGCATGTCTTAAAAAATAAAAAGCGAGTAATAGAAAAACTAAATTTGGTGTCCAAGCACCTAAAAATGGAGATAAATTGGATTTACTTACCATTACAGCAAAAAATTTATCAAAAAACACAAAGGCAAAAGCAGTTATTATTCCGAAAGCTAAATTTATCCCCATACCTTCTCTTCTTTTAAATGAAGATACTGAAACAGCTAGTAATGTCAAGATATAGGTTGAAAATGGAAGACTCCACCTCTTATGACGGACTAATATATGATTGTTTATTAAAGGAGATCCACTTTTTTTCTCTTCTTTAATGAATTCGTTAAGCTCAAAGTAATTTTGCGTTTCCGCCATATAATTAAGTGTGGATAACTCATTGATTTTAAAAGGGAAAAGAGTATCTAAAATTTTATTGGATGTTATAGATTGATTTTCTTCGTTAAAACTTCTTTTAAAGTAATCTGTTAATCGATAAATACTATCCTCACTTACCCATCTTATATTTCTGGCACTTAGCTTATATTTTAAAGCATTTCCTTCAAAGCGTTCATAAGAAAAGTCATATCCCATTTCCCTAGTTGGGTTATAACTGCTTACATAAACAAAGTCATTATCACCAACTTGTTTATATATTTTTGAAGTTTCTCTAGATTTTTTATTTTTTTTAAGATATTTGTACTGAAATTCATTGTAATGTTTATTTTTTTCTGGAACAATAAACATCCCAGAATAAAAAGCAAAAAAAGCAATAAATGTAGCTCCAAGCATAAAAGGCCTAAGAAATCTATTGAAAGATATACCTGAACTTAGAATAGCTGTTACTTCTGAATCGTTAGCTATTTTAGAGGTAAACCAGATAACTGATAAAAAAACAAAAATTGGATAAAGTGTATTTCCGAAATACCAAACAAAATCTGAATAATATCCAACAATTTCATTTAATGGAACTTCAAATTCCTTTAGTTTATCAATTTTTTCTGAAAGATCTACTAATATTCCGATGGGAATAAACAATATCATCATCACAAAAAAAGTAGCTAAATATTTTTTAAAAATATATTTATCTAAAATTTTCATTTTATAATTTATTATTCATGCTACTTATCATTTTTGTTTTCCATATTAAAAAATCACCATTTATTATTTGTTTTCTTGCTTCTCTTACTAGCCAAATATAAAATGCTAAATTATGAATTGTTGCTATCTGCCTTCCTAGAGCTTCTTTTATTGTAAATAAATGACGTAAATAAGCTTTTGAATAACTTAAATCTACAAAGCAATGATCATCTAAATCGATTACTTCAAAATTATTTTTCCATTTTTCATTTTTTATATTAATTGTTCCTTTAGAAGTAAACAGCATGCCATTTCTAGCATTTCTGGATGGCATAACACAATCAAACATATCAACCCCTAAAGATATGTTTTCAAGCAAATTAATAGGTGTTCCTACTCCCATTAAATATCTAGGCTTACTTTCAGGTAAAATATCACAAACTATTTCTGTCATTCCGTACATCTCTTCCGATGGTTCACCAACTGACAAACCTCCTATTGCATTTCCTTCAGCTCCAACGCTAGCAATAAATTCAGCTGATTGAGCTCTTAAATCTTTGTATACGCTACCTTGCACAATTGGAAACAAAGCTTGATTATAGTCATGAATAGGTTTGGTATTATTAAATTCTTTAAAACACCTCTTAAGCCACCTATGAGTCATGTGCATAGATTTTTCTGCGTAATTATAATCACATGGATATGGAGTGCACTCATCAAATGCCATAATTATATCTGCTCCTATAGATTTTTGAATTTTAATAGCTCTTTCAGGTGAAAAAAAATGATAAGAACCGTCAATATGAGATTTAAACTCAACACCTTCTTCATTAATTTTTCTATTATTAGACAAAGAATATACTTGATAACCTCCACTATCTGTCAATAAAGGTCTTTTCCAATTCATAAACTTATGGAGACCGCCTGCACTTTCAATAATTTCAGGGCCAGGTCTTAAGTATAAATGGTAAGTATTAGAGAGTATGATGTCTGGATCAATTTCATTTTCTAAATCTCTTTGATGAACTCCTTTTACAGTAGCAGCAGTCCCGACTGGCATAAAAATTGGTGTTTCAATAACTCCATGGTCAGTTTTAATAGTTCCTGCTCTGGCTTTAGAGTTTGAATCCTTAAATTCTAAATTAAAAATCATAATATAAAAGCTCAAAGATAATCATCTAATACTATTATAAATATCTATTTTAAATTGTTAATTAATAATGTATTTAATTCCTAAAAAAAGTTTGTAATAATTAGTTAGATAATTAATTTTAATAGTATTAAAAAAAAAGAATGAATTATACATTAAGTGAGTTCACAAGTCAAGTAAGAAGAGATATTTTAAGGATGGTCCATAAAGTAAATTCAGGTCATCCTGGAGGTTCATTAGGTTGTGCAGAATTCTTAGTAGCATTGTATAGTTCTATTATGAACAGAAAAGAAGGATTTGATATGAATGGAATTGGAGAAGATCTTTTCTTTTTATCTAACGGACATATATCTCCCGTTTATTATAGTGTTTTAGCGCGTGTGGGCTATTTTAAAGTTGATGAATTAAATACTTTTAGATTATTAGATTCAAGGCTACAAGGACACCCTACTACTCACGAAGGCCTTCCTGGAATTAGAATTGCATCCGGATCGCTAGGTCAGGGTTTATCAGTAGCGATTGGAGCAGCCGAAGCAAAAAAACTTAATAATGATTCTAATTTAATTTATTCTTTACATGGTGACGGAGAGTTACAGGAAGGCCAAAACTGGGAAGCTATAATGTATGCTTCAGCTAAAAAAATAGATAACTTAATAGCCACAGTTGATTTAAATGGAAAACAAATTGACGGAGCCACCGATGATGTTTTACCCATGGGTAGTATAAAAAGAAAATTTGAAGCTTTTGATTGGCTAGTTATAGAAATTGAAAAAGGAAATGATTTAGATGAAATTTTAAAAGGAATGAAAAAAGCAAAATCTCTTTCAGGAAAAGGTAAACCAGTTTGTGTTTTACTTAAAACTGTAATGGGAAATGGAGTAGACTTCATGATGCATACTCATGCATGGCACGGAAAAGCACCAAACGATGAACAACTAGCATCTGGTTTGGCCCAAAACAAAGAAACTTTAGGAGACTATTAAATCACTTACAATGAAAACATATACTTACACGGAAAAAAAAGACACTAGAAGTGGTTTTGGAGCTGGTTTAGCCGAGCTTGGAAGAAAAAACCCAAATGTAGTAGCCTTGTGCGCAGACCTTATTGGTTCTCTAAAAATGAATCAATTTATTGACGAAAATCCTAAACGTTTTTTTCAAATTGGAATAGCAGAAGCCAACATGATGGGTATCGCTGCTGGATTAACAATTGGCGGTAAAATTCCGTTTACTGGAACTTTTGCTAATTTCTCAACAGGAAGGGTTTATGACCAAATTCGTCAATCAATCGCTTATTCAAATAAAAATGTTAAAATATGTGCTTCTCACGCAGGGGTTACCCTTGGTGAAGACGGAGCTACTCATCAAATCTTAGAAGATATTGGGCTAATGAAAATGCTTCCTGGAATGGTCGTCATTAACCCTTGTGATTATAACCAAACAAAAGCAGCTACCTTGGCTATTGCTGATTATTTAGGACCTGTTTATTTAAGGTTTGGCAGACCATCTGTTCCTGTTTTTACACCAGAAAATCAAACTTTTGAAATTGGAAAAGCAATTAAGCTACAAGAAGGGTCTGATGTTACTATTATAGCTACAGGTCATTTAGTATGGGAAGCCTTAGAAGCTTGTAAAATTCTATTTGAAAAGGGTATTTCTGCAGAAGTTTTGAATATTCACACAATTAAACCACTAGATGATGAAGCAATAATAAAATCAGTATCTAAAACTGGATGTGTCGTCACTGCAGAAGAGCATAATTATTTAGGAGGGTTAGGAGAAAGCGTTGCTAGAGTTTTAGTAAAAAACAATCCTGCTCCACAAGAATTCGTGGCAACAAACGATACATTTGGAGAATCTGGTACTCCTAAACAATTAATGGAAAAATATGGAATCAACTTTAAATCTATTGTTGATTGTAGTGTTAAAGTAATTCAAAGGAAAAATAATTGAAAAAAATTAATTTATTAATTTTACTTTTTAGTTTTAATCTATTTTCTCAAATGGATTTGAAACTTGAATATGGATTAAAAGCAGGGATAAACTTTAATAGTCAATTAAATATAACTGCTGATATTAAATCAATTGATAATAAGATAAATATTTTTGAATCAAGAAACGGGCAACACATAGGTGTGTTTTTAAAGTTAAATATTAAAGATTTCTATCTTAGGCCTGAAATAAATTATTCAAAAATTAAAAATAGTTATGATATACCTTATGTATTAGTTCGGACTAAAGACATTGTAACTGATTTTGAACAAAGCAAGATTGACATTCCAGTAATGATAGGTTACAAAGCTTTCAAAAACTTAAGCATTTTTGCAGGACCTAGATTTGAATTTGTAAGAAATGTTGAATTCGATAATTTTAATATAGAGGATTTAAGAAATGACTACAGAATTGGATTGCAATATGGATTAGGAATTAAGTTTTCGAAATTTGAAATAGATCTTAGAGCTGAAAGAGGTTTTGAAAAAAATGAAATAAATTATATGAGTAATTCAGCTGGATTGAAAAATCAATTTATCACTTCACAAGGAAAATTATATCTGATAGCAGTATCTTTTTATCTTTAAAGAAATTACTCGTTATCGTTGTCTAAATAATCTGGAATTCCATCACCGTCAGTATCGTCTACAATACCATCATCATTTGCATCATATTCATCAATAGTTAAAACCCCATCGCCATCATCATCAGAGTCTCTATAATTAGGAATATTATCTTCATCTGTGTCATCGTTAGCAAAAACATGATCTCCATTTAAATCTTCATCAATTGAATTGACTCCATCATAATCGTGATCAGTTGTATTAAAAGTATTTAAATTAATTTGAAAAATCAAAGGAGAATATGCAGATATTGAAGTGGTTGAATTTTGATAATAACCTAAAGCAGAGGGCATAATAACAAATCCTACACCATAGTTAGTTAATGAATATGTGCCATTCAAATTAGTTGATATTTCTCCTCTCTTAAGTAGAGCTGTAAACTCTTTAAAACCTCTTACCACAGACGTATTGTCTAACCAAGTAGGATTATTCCTAATGTCAAAGGTAGTGTTACCTAGAGTTAATCCTTTATAAGCTACAAAAACAGAATCAGCGACAGTGGGGCTTTCTCCATTTCCTTCACGATTGACAATATAGTACATGTTGTGAGGAATCATTTCTGAATTATCATCCTCAATATTAATGCTTAAGGTTGAAACTTGATCGTACAAAGTTATTTTATCACTATTATCACCTGAAATTGTATCGATCAACAACTCAACAGAACTGTTATTTGGAAGATTTTCAAAATCTTCATAATTATAAAAATGAGTTTGAAGAAACTCAATAATAGAATCATTTTCTAAAGCATATTGTGTACTTATATCATTAGCAGGAGCTGAATCTACAGAAGATTCATCTTTTTTACAAGAGTAAATAACTAAGATTAAAAAGAAATTAAAAAAAATATATTTGAAAAAACTTTTCATAGAATAAATAAAATATTTTGCAAGATACAATTTTCTTATATTTTTGATATAAATTAAGTGTATATAATAATTAAATGAGAATCGATAAATTTTTGTGGTATTCAAGAATATACAAATCCAGAACTATTGCTAGTAATGCTTGCAAAAAAGGACATGTTAAAATAGATTCAAACTCCTTAAAACCTTCATATGAAGTATTTCCAAACATGATTTTGTATGTTAAAAAAAATCATATTATGAATCAATTCAAAATAATAGACTTACCAACTTCAAGAGTAGGTGCTAAAATAATTGATATATACCTATTAAATTTGACTCCAAAAATAGAATTAGAAAAAAAACAATCATTAATAAATAATAATAATTTTAAATTTAAAGGAAAGCCAAGTAAAAAAGAGAGAAGAGA
>CAJWAE010000069.1 GCA_913020075.1 uncultured Flavobacteriaceae bacterium | reverse complement strand
CCCCTGACCCCTTGGGTGTAAACCAAGTGCTCTGAACCAACTGAGCTAAGCGCCCAAATCTAGTATTGATGATAGATCTAAAAATGTTAATCTTTTTTATTAATGCCAATATAAATCACTAATTATATTAATCACTAACTATCCACGCTATTTTTGAATGGCAAATATAACATCCTTTGTATTATATACAACGAAATAACTATAATATTGTAATCTCTTGTTATTCTTGATATTTATTCATCTAACCAAATTTTTGTCGATACTGTTGTTATAGTCTGAATGTCATATAAACATGTTAGATCATTCATTCTTTTTTTTTTCTAAAGCTAAAACCTCAGCAACCACAAATGTACTTCCGCACACTAGTAATAAATCATTCTTTGTGATGGTATTCAAGGCTTTTTTATAAGCTATGGGTATTGATTCAAAGTAATTAATATCAAACGTAGAATCAGATAAATTTAATTTAAGATTCTCAATTGGAAATGCACGATCTAAATCAGGTGCACTTAAATAAAACTTTGATTTACTTGGAAAAAGCGAAATTAATTCCTTTACATCTCTCCCTATTACAAAGCCCATTACTAAATGAAGGTTTTTGTATTTTAATGTTCTTAGATGCTTACATATATAATAAAGCCCTTCCTTATTATGCCCTACGTCAAAAATCACACGAGGTTGTTTATATATTAACTGCCATCGTCCTAACAAATTTGTATTAGTTATGACTGATTTCAATCCTTTTTGAATAATTTCTTTATTAATTCCATTTAAGGAAAGTTGTTTAATGGCTACAGTTGCTGTCTTTATGTTTTCTTTTTGATATGCTCCTTTTAGGTCAGACTTGTAATCAAATGAAGTGTCTTCTGCATAAATTAATGAAGCACAATGTTTTAATGTCTTTTCTTGAAAAATAGGATCCGTAAGTGGATCTTTTTTACCAACAACAACAGTAATACCATTTTTTATAATTCCTGCCTTTTCAGCAGCTATTTGAGGCCTAGTAGTTCCAAGAAATTGAGTATGATCCAATCCAATATTAGTAATTACAGAAAGGATTGGCATAATAATATTTGTTGCATCTAATCTACCCCCTAGTCCTACTTCAATCACTGCAAAATCAACATCCTCTTTTTTGAAATATGAGAACGCCATTCCCACTGTCATTTCAAAAAAAGAAAGCTTTTGTGTCTCGAAATAATTTTTGTGAGAATCAATAAATAAAGTAACCTCGTTCTCTGGAATCATTTCACCATTAATTTTAATTCGTTCTCTAAAATCAAGAAGATGAGGTGAAGTGTATAAACCTGTCTTATATCCTGCTGTTTGTAAAATTGAAGCTATCATATGAGATGTAGATCCTTTACCATTGGTTCCAGCAATATGTATAGTTTTATAACTTTTGTGAGGGTGACCAAGGTGGAGATCTAAACTATTCATAGAATCTAGACCAGGCCGATATGCAGCGGCCCCTTTCCTTTGATAAAAGGGTAGCCTTGAAAACATCCACTTTAAAGTATCTTGATAGTAACTCAATTTATTCTCCTAGTTTAAATTGTATTACAACAAAACCCACTTGTTCCAAAGGAGCTTTAATATCTGGATTCCATCGGTGCAGTAATGCTGTTTTTTTAGCAGGTTCTAATAAACAAGGGTGGACACTCGTACTTCCCTTTACCCCAGGTTCTGCAGATATAACATTTCCTTGATTATTAACAGAAATTCTTACTACTACAGTGCCTTCTTGATTACATTCCTGAACTACCTTTCCGTTAGATTGCAAATTGCGTCCATTTAATCCATAACCTTTTTCACTTCCACTTATTCCTGAATTATCATAAAAACTACTTAAGTAAGGGTTTACTTTAGGCTTTCCAATATCTCCTTGAGTTAAACCGTTTACTTCACCTAGAATTTCATCTACCTTAATTTTTTTGTTTTTTAATAAATTATAAACTGCATTTTTGGTAGCTTCTGAAATCTTCCTTGCTTCTTTTTTTTGAGATATTTTTGGTTTTATTTCAGGATTTTTTATGTCAGATTTTAACTTTTTTTCAGATTCTTTTTTTTTAGGAATAGTAATATTTGATTTATTTTCAGTTACTACATCTCTTGTTTCATTTGGAACTTTTTTAGCTTGAGACTTAGTGGTTTGTATTTCTTCTGTTTTGTCTTCATCTTTTAAAGGATTCAACATTGCTGTTATTGGTTGTTGAAACTTAGCTTTACCATTTTCTTTTGCTATCAATACGAAATTAACCTCCATACCATAGCTAATTGGTGGGTCGTAATATGTGAGTCCTAGTAGAAAAAATAGTATAAAAAAAAGAATTGCGGTAATAATAGTTATTAAAGCTGACTTTTTTTTATGCGGTGTGTTAAGAAATTTCATAGAAATTATTTAAGGTTTCTCAACAGCTAAAACAACCTTTATGCCATTTTTGTTGGCAATATTCATTACGTATACCAACTCTTCAATAGCTACTTTTTTTTCTGCTCTTAAGATAATTGACGGAGTCTTTAATGATGTTAATTCAGACACCAGCTGATTTTCTAATTTTATTTTTAAAACGCGATTAGAATTTACATAAAACTCATTAGAACCTTTAATTGTGACGGATACTGTATTTCTATTTTCTGTTTTACCGTCAGCTTGAGGCAATTTAACATCAATGGTATTTAGTTGTTTAGCTAGGGTGGAAGCAATCATGAAAAAAATTAAAAGCAGAAAAACCACATCTGTCATCGATGACATGTTAAACTCAGGGCGTATTTTGTTTCTACCTCGAATCTTCATCTTAAGCCGGTTCGTTTAACAAATCTAAAAACTCTAAACTGGTGACTTCCATTTGATAAACAGCTTTGTTAGTTTTAACCACTAGATGATTAAAAGTGATATAGCCTAATATTCCAACTATCAGACCTCCTACTGTTGTAGTCATTGCTGTATAAAGCCCGTCTGCTAATAATTGCATATCAATATTACCACCTGCATTAGAAATTTCAAAAATGGACAGAATCATACCAATTACGGTCCCTAAAAACCCCAACATGGGAGCAGCTCCTGCTATTGTTGCTAAAATACTAATATTTTTTTCTAATTGATAGACCTCTAATCTTCCTGCATTTTCTATAGTAGTATTGATATCTTCCAAAGGGCGACCAATCCGAGAAAGTCCTTTGGATACTAATCGAGCAACTGGCACATTTTCTGAATGACATAATTGTTGTGCTCCATCTAATTTTCCACTTAAAATGAAAGATCTGATTTGGGGCATGAAATTTGGAGTTACTTTTACAGCAGCTCGAATTGCAAAAAGACGTTCAAAATATATATAAACAACCATTAATAATAGCACAAACAATAATCCTATAATCACTTTTCCGCCTATTCCACCGTTATTTATCAATTCAATAATTGATAGTGTTTTTTCAGTTTGAAGAGGTGAAGGCTCCTGAAGAAGAGAAAGTATCATGCTAATTAGTTGTTGATTTATATTTTAACGCTGTTTTCTTTATAAAATTTCGCGAAGTAAGATAAAAACTCCAAAACCACCAATAAATCCTAAAAAAGCTAACCATGCTATTTTTTTAAAGTACCAGAAAAAATCGATTTTTTCCATTCCCATAGCAACTACTCCAGCCGCAGAACCAATAATCAACATACTTCCTCCAGTTCCTGCAGAATAAGCAATAAGATGCCAAATAGGATCATCAGTTACCACTGAAAACATACCCATGCTCGCAGCTACTAATGGAACATTGTCTATTACAGCAGAACCTATTCCTAATAATGCAATAACAATATCAGTGTTTGGGATAGCCTTGTTTAAACCTTCAGCAAAATTAAAAAGCATCCCCAATGACTCTAAAGCCCCTACGGCTAATAAAATTCCTAAAAAGAAAAGAATACTAGGCAATTCGATTTTAGATAAAGATCGGTGAACTGGACTTGAAGTTTGATGAGCATCGTGTTCTTCATCAATAGAGGTAATACTGATTTTTGCTTTACTGAAAATTTCAGCAAAAGTAGCTACAATAGCTAAAGACAACAACATTCCTACATAAGGCGGCAGATGTGTCAAAGTTTTAAATATTGGAACAAATACAATGGAAGAGAGTCCAATATATAACATGGTAGACCCTCGTTTGTGGATTTCAATGCTCGAATCTTCTTCAATTGATTTTATTTCACCTTTAAAAGCTGGTAAGAATGTCGCTATTACTACAGGTATTACTAAACAAACAATTGATGGAATTAACACGTAGCTTATTAGGCTTAAAGTAGTCACTTTATTGCCTATCCAAAGCATAGTAGTAGTAACATCACCTATTGGAGACCAGGCACCACCAGCATTTGCAGCAACAATAATTATACCTGCAAACCACAAACGAGTTTCACGTTCATGAATTACTTTTTGGAGAATAGTTATTAATACAATTGTAGCTGTTAGGTTATCAATTATAGCAGATAAAACGAAGGCTAGAATGCTAAATATCCAAAGTAGACCCTTTTTCCTTTTAGTTTTAATGAAGTTTTTTATTGTGAAAAAGCCATTGAAGTAATCAATTATTTCAACTATTGTCATTGCACCTAACAAAAAGAAAATTATTTCAGCTGTCTTTCCCAGATGATGTAAAAGAATTTCATCGATATGGGATGGTGTTAATTGTTTAAGCTCAGTATTTACCTCAAAAACAGGTAAATGAGCTAATGAAATTATTGCCCACATCAGAGCCATCATAGCTAATGCAGGAATTAATTTATCAACTTTTAAACTGTGTTCTAAAGTAATTGCAAGATACCCAAAAACAAAAAGCACAACAATTAAGGTTTCCATATATTAAATTTAAAGTTTAAAAATATTAAATTTATTTGCCCTTACTAGTTTTTAAAGGGTAAAAAATAATTCCAGAACTATGATCTCTAGGGGCACCAGTAACTGATGCTAAACAATTCACTTCATTTCTTATCTTTAAAACACCTAATAACCCGAATATTAATGCTTCTTTAAAATCTATTAGTATTATATCGGGGAGAATGAAATTACCACAAGATCTTTTTTTTATCAATTCCATTAAAAAGGTATTTTTTGCTCCTCCTCCTGTGGTTAAAACTCTGACACCCTTTTTAAAAATTTGCCCAACTATATTACTGATGTGAAGAGAATAAGTATAAATTAAATCTTCAGTCTTTTGATTTTTATATTTTTTTAGTAATGGAAATATATAGTAATGTACCCATTCTATTCCAAGTGATTTTGGAGGTGATTGTTTATAAAAATCAAGAGCTTCTAAATCCATTAAAAAACCTGAAATTTTTTCACCCTTTTGCGCTAATTTACCTCTATCATCATAGGGTAAGCCTTTTTTTTTGGCTAAAAAATTCAAAACTATATTAACCGAACAAATATCAAATGCGATCATTTTTCCATTATCCAACATAGAAACATTAGCAAATCCACCCATGTTCAAACAGGCATTGTACTCTGAAAATAAAAATGAATCTCCAATAGGAACTAATGGTGCACCCTGTCCTCCAAGAGAAATATCTTGAGATCTAAAGTCACAAACCAATGGGATATTTAAGAAATCAGCCAGAGATTGCTGGTTTCCCATTTGATAAGTAATTTTCTTATCAGGATCATGAATAACAGTATGACCGTGGGAACAAATAGCGTCAATTTCAGAAATAGAATTTTTATGGATAAAATCTAAAATGATTTTCCCTAAAAAAAATATATAATCAGACTCATATTTTTTAATCTTTTGTTCTGAATCTTTGTTGATATTAGATAAAATTTTTACCCAATAAGCTGGATATGCAATTGTTATAGTACTTATAATTGAAAAAGTCCATTTCTTGCTCTTTTTGAAATGAACATAAGCAAGATCTATTCCATCCAAAGAAGTTCCAGACATAACACCAATAACCCAATATTCTCTTTGTTCCAAACAAAATCTTTTCTATTTTAAAATTAATCAATCAATATTAAGATTTAAGATATTTTCATTATTTATTGTATTTTTTATATATATAGCAACAAAAAGACTTACTAAATTAGAAATATTCAACCTCATTGATTTAACACTGTCATTATGATAGAGTGTGTTGTATAGAATACTATTTTTGAAATTCTTCAAAATCAAAATTATGTTACCAAATAAACAAGGACTGTATAACCCAGATTTCGAACACGACAATTGTGGCGCAGGTTTTATTTGTAGTTTAAAAGGTGTAAAAACTAATGATATTATCCACAAAGCGCTTGATATTTTAGATAAATTAGAGCACAGAGGTGCTGTAAGTGCCGATGGCAAAACCGGTGATGGAGCTGGAATACTAATAGAAATTCCACATGACTTCCTTGCAAAAAAATGTGATTTTGAACTTCCAAATGCCAATGAATATGCAGTTGGAATGGTCTTTCTTCCAAAAAAAGAAAATCAACGTAGCTATGCTATCGGTGTTTTTGAAACCGAAATCAAAAATCAAGGACTTGAAATATTAGGCTGGAGAAAAGTTCCGGTAAATCCTGATGTGATGGGAAGTATCGCTGCACAAACAGAACCACATATTATGCAAATTTTCGTGGGAAGAGGAGTAGATCCAAAATTAAGTGACAACAAATTTAATGTTAAACTATTTATTGCGCGTAAAATTAGTGAACACACCATTTTAAATTCTAAACTATCACAAGCTTCTTATTTTTATCTCCCAAGTTTATCTACCCATACCTTGATATACAAAGGGCTTTTGATTCCAGAAGACATTAAAGGGTACTACCAAGATTTATCAGATCCATTAGTGGTTACAAGATTAGCGTTAGTACATCAGCGTTTTTCGACAAACACCTTTCCTACTTGGGACTTAGCACAACCTTTTAGATATATGTGCCACAATGGAGAAATAAATACATTCAGAGGAAATCTTAGCCGTATGCAGGTAAGGGAGGAATTACTTGAAAGTGATTTATTTGGACCTGACATCAAAAACATATTACCCATTATACTTAAGGGTAAATCAGATTCTTCTTCCATGGATATGGTTGTAGAGCTATTACTTGCAACCGGTAGATCCCTTCCTGAAGTAATGATGATGCTAGTTCCTGAAGCTTGGGAAAAGCACACCTATATGGATGATGATAAAAAAGCTTT
Source organism: uncultured Flavobacteriaceae bacterium (assembly GCA_913020075.1). GTDB lineage: Bacteria > Bacteroidota > Bacteroidia > Flavobacteriales > Flavobacteriaceae > MS024-2A. Next base: position 1,199 of record CAJWAE010000069.1, on the reverse strand, counting down.
CTATAAATATAACGCTTGTATAATGGAACCATGGGACGGCCCTGCTTCTATTCCCTTTACGGATGGCAAATACATTGGTGCGCTACTAGACAGAAATGGACTTCGTCCTTCTCGTTACTCAGTTACAAAAGATGGATATGTAGTGATGTCTTCAGAAACTGGTGTTCTTGATATTGCACCGGAAAACATTGAACGTCATGGTCGCCTTGAGCCTGGGAAAATGTTTTTAGTCAATATGGACGACGGTCGTATTATTGAAGATGACGAAATTAAAAAAGAAATCACCACCAGCCGTCCTTATAGAAAATGGCTAGATGAAAATCTTTTACCCTTAAAAGAAGTTCCGTACACCGGAAACGTTACTCCTACTGAAAAAGAGGATTTTGAGACACGCATGCGAATTTTTGGATATACACAAGAGGATTTAAAAACCATTATAAGCCCCATGAGTACCCTTGGGAAAGAAGCCATGGGCTCTATGGGAATTGATACTCCTCTAGCAGTATTGTCTAAACGTCCTCAGTTATTGTACAATTATTTCAAACAGCTTTTTGCTCAGGTAACCAATCCACCATTAGATGGAATTCGTGAAGAAATTGTAACCGATACTAGTTTAACCATTGGAAGCGAATTTAATTTATTTGAAGTTTCTCCTCAACATGCAAAAAAATTAAGTATTCAAAATCCTGTAATTTCTAATGAAGATTTGGATAAAATCAGATTTATTGAGCACAATGATTTTAAAGCATCTACTATTTCAATACTCTATGAACTTAGTGGACGTTTGAATAGTTTAGAAGAAGCTTTAGAAGAAATGATTAAGGATATTAATAAAGCTCTAGCAGCGGGTGCAAACATTATCATTCTTTCGGACCGTGGGGTTTCTCCTTCAATGGCACCAATCCCAATGCTTCTGGCTACAGCCCACGCACATCATGCATTAAAACGCTTAAAGAAACGTTCCAAGTTTGGTATTATTATTGAATCTGCAGAGCCACGTGAGCCGCATCATTTTTCGCTTTTATTTGGCTACGGCGCTAGTGCCATTAACCCTTATATGATTAATGAAATTATTATTAATCAGGCAGCAGAAGGAACCATTGAGGTGACTGCAGAAGTTGGAATTCAAAATTTTAATCAAGCCATTGCAAAAGGTATTGTCAAAGTCATGAATAAAATTGGAATTTCTACACTTCACT
>CAJWAE010000068.1 GCA_913020075.1 uncultured Flavobacteriaceae bacterium | reverse complement strand
TAAAAAAATCAGTACTTATAATTTCGTTGGTAATCTCCTTTAAATATTTAAACTCCAAATCCCATCGGATGAATTTTTTGTTTTTCAAATGTTGATCCAAATTAGTGTGATTTTGAAAAAAAACTAAAACACTATTTTGAGAAAGTTTTTGAAGTTTTTCGTAATTATCATCCAGTGATAAGCCATGCTTTTGATAAGCATCAATTTGTTCTTTTGCATAGGTACCAAGTGCTTTTATAAGTCCTAAAATTAACAAGTAAAGGTCAAAAGATTGTGCAACACTTTGTTTAAAAAAAAGAACCTCATCTTCAAGCTTTAAGTTTTTACTCAAGGCAAAAGAATAAACAGACTGCATCACCTTAATGCGTATATGTCTTCGTGTTAACATGTTTCAGAACTTTTATATTACAAAATTAATCGAATTAACTGAAAACAGATAGAATAACTAATAAAAGTTTAGAGAATTTATCTTGAGTTTAGCTTCACCATTTTATTACCTTTGAAAATTGATCTATGGAAGAACTAAAGTACTTAAATAAATATTTTTACAAATACCAAACTAAACTCCTACTTGGTTTTATAATTACTGTAATTGCGCGTATTTTTTCACTTTTTGCACCTCGTCTAATTGGAAATTCACTAACAGCTGTTGAACAATATATTCAATCGGATTACACTTCTAAATCTGAGGTTCAACAGATTTTATTAATTAATATTCTTGTGATTATAGGAACTACTTTAATTTCTGGTTTTTTAACTTTCCTAATGCGTCAGACTATAATTAATGTTTCACGTTATATTGAATTTGACATTAAAAATGAAATTTTCTGGCATTACCAAAAGTTAACACAACGGTTTTATAAAAATAATCGAACTGGTGATTTAATGAATCGTATAAGTGAAGATGTAGGTAAAGTTAGAATGTATGTTGGTCCAGCATTTATGTATAGTACAAATACAATTGCTTTATTTGTTATTGTAATATCCTATATGATAAGTATAGCTCCTGTTTTAACCCTATACACAATCCTTCCATTGCCTCTCTTATCTATTATAATATATAAGATAAGTAAAGTAATTAATAAAAAAAGTGTTGCTGTTCAAGAAATGTTATCCAAAATGTCATCATTTGCTCAGGAGAGCTTTAGTGGAATTTCTGTAATAAAATCTTATAATCTTCAGGGTAAAATGAATGAAAATTTCAATATCCTCGCAACTGAAAGTTATCACAAAAACATGGCGTTAGTTAAAGTTCAGGCATGGTTTTTTCCACTCATGATTCTTCTAATCGGATTCAGTAACCTAATTGTAATATTTGTCGGAGGTAATCAGTATATAAATGGTGAAATTAAAATAGGTGTTTTAGCGGAATTCATTATTTATGTAAATATGTTGACTTGGCCGGTTGCAGTTGTAGGTTGGATCACAAATATTATTCAACAAGCCGAAGCCTCTCAAAAAAGAATTAATGCTTTCTTAATAGAGCAGCCTGAAATTAATGATGGCCCTGGATTGAAGAATCTTATTAAAGGAGATATCTCCTTTGAAAAAGTTACTTTAAGATATCCCGAAACAGAAATAGTGGCATTGAATAAAGTGAGTTTTAAAATTAAATCTGGGTCAACTTTGGGTATAATTGGAAATATTGGTTCAGGCAAATCAACTCTTCTAGATTTAATTCCCAGATTATACGATCCTTCCCAAGGCAAAATTTTAATTGATGGAATAAATATTAAGGATTATAAACTTGAAGAATTACGCTCTGTAATGGGATTTGTTCCTCAAAATACTTTTTTATTTTCAGAAAGCATAGAAGACAATATTAGATTTGGTGATCGCAACTCCTCTAAAGAATCTATTGAAAAAGCTACAAAAAAAGCTGCTGTCCATCAAAACATCTCAGACTTTAAAGAAAATTATAAAACTTTACTGGGAGAAAGAGGAGTTACTCTTTCTGGAGGACAAATACAACGCATTTCGCTTGCACGAGCTTTAGTTAAAAATCCAAAAATATTATTGCTTGATGACTGTCTCTCTGCAGTTGACACGGATACAGAAGAAGAGATCTTAAAACACTTGAAACTACTTAATGAAAATAAAACCATCATTATTGTTAGTCATAGAATTTCTTCAATAAAACATGCTAATCAAATAATAGTTTTTAAAAAAGGTGAAATCATTCAACAAGGTAAACATGCTGAATTAATTAAAACTAGTGGATATTATAAAGAATTATTTGAGAAACAAAAAATAGATAGTAAAAAATAATTAGTTCATATCTTTTTTTTTAGACACCAGCTTATCTTTTTTTGTTTACATAATTATTATGATCTTTATAAATAACATTTTTTTATGAAAAACATTAACCTCATAATTTGCATGCTTTTTTGCAGCAGTCTGTTTGGTCAAGTAACACTAGACTATTACCTGGATGCATCACATCCATACGACCAGAGTATACCAAAACCGAAAGAACTTTTAGGATATGAAGTAGGAACATGGCATGTTTCCCATGATAAATTAGTGAGTTATATGGAACGATTAGCTGATGCTTCAGATCGAATTTCAATTGAAACTAGAGGTCGAAGTTATGAGGGAAGACCAATTTTATTACTCACTATTACAAATGCAAAAAATCATAAAAATATTGATGCTATTCAAAAAGTGCATATACAACTTACAGAGCCTGGGGCTGAAAATATTGATATAACCAATCAACCTCTGATTGTGTATCAAGGATTTTCCATTCATGGGAATGAACCTAGTGGTGCGAATGCTGGACTTCTTGCTGCTTATCACTTAGCTGCAAGTCAAGCGCCAGAAACTCTAAAAATGTTAGATGATTTAGTTATTTTATTTGACCCTAGTTTTAACCCAGACGGACTTCAACGTTTCGCCTATTGGGCCAATACCAATAGAAATAAAAACTTAACATCAGATCCAAATGACAGAGAATATAACGAAGTTTGGCCAAGGGGAAGAACCAATCATTATTGGTTTGATCTTAATCGTGACTGGCTTCCTGGTCAATTACCCGAATCTAAGGCACGCTTGAAAACTTTCACAAAATGGCTTCCAAATATTTTAACGGATCATCATGAAATGGGAACCAACTCAAGCTTCTTTTTTCAACCTGGAATTCCATCTAGGGTTAATCCACTTACGCCAATAATGAATCAAAAGCTTACTGAAAAAATCGGAGCTTTTCATATTGATGCTTTTGATAAATTAGGATCACTATATTATTCTCAGGAGGATTATGACGACTTTTATTATGGGAAAGGTTCTACTTATCCTGATGTAAATGGAGGTATTGGAATCTTATTTGAACAAGCTAGCTCAAGAGGACACATTCAAGAAAGTGATAACGGTATCTTAACTTTTCCCTTTACAATTCGTAATCAATTGACTGCCGCTTTCTCTACACTAAAAGCTGCTAAATCAATGCGAACTGAAATTCTTAACTATTTTAGAGCATTTTATAAGGACACTAGGGATTTAGCACGAAAAGATAAGCGAAAAGCTATTGTATTTGGCAATCCAAAAGATCCTGCTACTACATTTCATCTTGCCAATACTCTTAAAAGACATAATATTAAAATTCATGAGCTGAAAAAAAATATTATAAGAAGCGGAAAAAAATATACTTCTGAAACAAGTTATGTTATTCCGTTAGAACAAAAAAAGTATCAATTAATTCGTGCGATGTTTGAAACTCAAACAAAATTTAAAGACAGTTTATTTTATGATATTTCTGCTTGGGCCTTTCCTCTCGCATTTAATTTAAATCATCACATTGAAAACAATATTTCTATTGTTGGTGATGAAGTTTTAGATTTAAAAGCTCCAGAAGGATTAGTTAACCGTAAAGCCTCATATGCATATCTTTTTGAAGCACATCACTATTATGCCCCTAAGTTTATTAACTTTTTACAACAAAAAGAAATTAGAATAAAAGTAGGTATGAATCGTTTTTCACTTAAAGATGAAAAATTTGATTATGGAACTTATATGATTCCTATTCAAAATCAAAAAGTTGATGAAGCGACTCTTTATGAAATCATTAAAGAGGGGGCAAAAGCAGCTCACATCTTAGTTTCAGGAGTAGATACCGGAAATACAATAGGCATTGACCTCGGATCAAGAAAATTTACATCAGTAAAAAAACCTGAAATTGCACTTTTGGTTGGAGAAGGAGTGAGCAGTTATGATGCAGGAGAAATCTGGCACTTATTGGATACTCGACATCAGATTTCCATAACAAAAATTGATGTAAAAAATTTAAATAGATTCGATTTAAGTAGATATACACACTTCATTCTTCCTGATTTTAATGGCTCTGGATTAAACTCTCACATCGATAAAATAAAAGAGTTTGTTCTTGAGGGAGGAACTATTATAGGCTATCGTAATTCATTGAAGTGGCTAGATAAAAATGAGTTTTTAAAACTTGAATTTTTAAATCAAAGTCCAACAGCAGTTGATGTTGATTTTGAAAATCAAAGAAAATTTAAAGGAGCACAAGTAACAGGCGGGGCGATTTTTAATTCAAAAATTGATCGAAGTCACCCTATTAACTTTGGATTCCAAAACAGCACACTACCCTTATTTAGAAATACAAATTTATTTATAAAGGCTGATAAGCAAAGTTATAATAACCCTATTCAATACACATCAAATCCTTTGTTGAGTGGATATATATCAGAAGAAAATTTAGATTTACTGAAAAATACAGTTCCCTTTCGTATAAATAGCCTTGGAAAAGGAACTGTTATTGCTTTGACTGACAATACTAATTTTAGAGCATTTTGGTATGGCACCAACAGAATTCTAACTAATGCTATTTATCTTTCTGATAAAATGTAGTTAAAGTATTTGTTGCCCATTGGGTAATTTGGATTCAGGAGCTAATAGAATTACACTATCTCCTTCTTTAGCGCCAAGAACCAAACATTGGCTTTCAAAATTAGCGACTTTACGTATTCCTATATTTACAACTGCGATAACTTGTCGATTTTTCAATTCATTTAACTTATATCTTCTAGTAATTTGAGCTGACGAATGGAATACTCCTAGAGGACCAAAGTCTATTTCCAATTGATAGGCTGGCTTTTTTGCCTCCGGGAAAGGTTTTGCGGAAAGAATTGTACCTATACGTAAATCTATTTTTTCAAAAGTTGAATAATCAATCATGTCGCTTTTTTGATAAGATCAAAAATACTACTTTTAAAACTGAATCAGAAAATACTTTTATGGCTCTCACAGAATCCTATATGCTACCCCTTAAAACAAATGCTCCTAGATTTTCGCTATTAAATGTTATCAATGGAAAAGTTGAAAAGTTAGAAGCGTATAAAGGAAAAAAGGGTACATTAATTGTTTTTATTTGTAACCATTGTCCTTTTGTTTTGCATCTATTAGACTCATTAGTAGAAACTTCAAAAATATTTTCTAAAAAAGAAATAAATACAATTGCTATTTCTAGTAATAACATAATTACTCATCCTCGAGATGGAATAGAAGGAATGAAAAAAATGGCATTAAATAAAAAGTTTACATTTCCATATTTTTTCGATGAAACACAGGAAGTAGCTCACGAATATCGGGCAGCTTGTACACCAGATTTTTATCTTTTTAATTCTAAACTTGAATTATCATACAGAGGAAGGTATGATGCCTCTCGACCTGGAAATGGTATCCTAATAACTGGAGATGATTTACTTATCGCTTGTGATTTAATGCTTAAAAATAAAGCTATAAAAACAATTCAATACCCTAGTATAGGTTGCAACATTAAATGGCTTGAAGGAAATAGTCCAGATGAGTTATCTTAAAAATCAATCAATTCCACTTCAAAAATTAAAATTGCATCTGGAGGAATAACTCCTCCTGCACCTTTTGATCCATAGCCCAAATTACTAGGAATAACAAATCGAGCAGCAGCTCCTTTATTGAGCAATAAAATTCCTTCATCCCAGCCAGGAATAACTTGTCCAACTCCTACAGCAAAGTCAATAGGTTGATCTCGCTCATATGATGAGTCAAAAGTTGTACCATCTAACAAAGTGCCTTTATAATGAACAGAAACTTGGACCCCTTTAGCTGGTTGATCTCCTGCTCCTTCTTTAGTGATTTCATAGAACAAACCACTTTCTGTTTTCTGCATTCCTTTAGTTAAAGAAGCTATTGTTTCTTTTTGTTCTTCTTGAGATTTTTCTTTAAGAACTTCACCTCTAGAATTGAAGTTTTCAAAAGCTTTTTTAGCATCCCAGTTTTTAGCAGAATTACCATGACGCTCAATAATTAAAGATAATATAGAGTCTTCTTGAGTAATTGCATTTACAATTTCCTGGCCCTCCACAACATATCCAAAAACAGTGTGTTTTCCATCTAGCCAATCGGTTGGGCCGTGCGTTATAAAAAACTGACTGCCATTTGTTGCAGGACCTGAGTTTGCCATTGAAAGTGTTCCAGCTTTATTGTGTTTTAATTCTGAATGAAACTCGTCATCAAATTGATATCCTGGTCCTCCAACACCTGTTCCTTTGGGGCAGCCTCCTTGAATCATAAAATTCTCTATAACTCGATGAAATTTTAAACCATCATAATATGGTTCCCCATCTTTTTTTTGATTATTTTTTTGTGACCCCTCGGCTAGACTTACGAAATTTCCAACAGTTCCTGGAGTTTTGTCATAACTGAGTTCTATAAGAATTGAACCTTTAGATGTTTCAAAATTTGCAATAATACCTTCCATGATAAATAAATTAAGTTGCAAATATAAGAATCCTTGACGATCCTTAAAGGGTAATTTAAAAAAGCTTAGTTGGCTATTTCACTCATGAACTTAATACGATATAACCGAAGATCTTCTTCTTCATAATCACCGTCAAATTCTTCAAAAGCTTTTTTTATAGAATCTGATTCAGATTCAATGAAATAATCATAAAGTTCTTCAATTTGATCTTCATCAAAAAGATCTTCAAAACAATAGTCAATGTCTAGTTTGGTTCCTGAATAAACAATAGTTTCCATTTCATTAATCAGTTTATCCATTTTCATTCCCTTTGCCGAAGCAATATCTTCCAAAGGTAGTTTACGGTCAATATTTTGAATTAAATACAGTTTTAATGAAGATTTTATTCCTGTACTCTTTACAACCAAATCATTAGGTCTAATTATTTGATTTTCGTTAACATAGTTATTGATTAATTCTAAAAACTTTTCTCCATATCGATTAGCCTTACCTTCGCCAACACCGTTTATATTAACTAATTCGTCTTTGAACAAAGGATATTTAAAACACATGTCATCTAACGAATATTCTTGGAAAACTGCATAAGGAGGAACTTGATTGGCTAATGCAACTTCTTTTCTAAGACTAACTAGGAGTTTCATTAATACTTCGTCAATTACTCCTTGAAATTTACCTTGTATAACATTAACAGCCTCAAGTTCTTCATATTTGTGATCTTCTGTCATCATGAAGCTTTTCGGATGCTTTATAAAATCTTTGCCTTTTGATGTGATACGAATTAAACCATAATTTTCAATTTCTTTATTTAATAATCCAGACACTAAAGCTTGTCTAATTAATGCCATCCAAAAAAAAGTGTCTTTGTGGTTTCCTTTGCTAAAAACATCTAATTTGTCTGTTTTATGAGATTTTATAAGAGCATTTTTTTCTCCTATGAGGGTTTTAACAATATCCTTTGATTTATATTTTTCTTTCGTTTCAAAAATAGCATCTAAAAGTATTATTAATTCTTTCTGAGATTCAAATTGTTTTTTGGGATAACGCATATTATCATCCATTTCACCACCATCTCCAGTAGAATTATCAAATTCCTCCCCAAAATAATGAAGTATATACTTTCTTCTAGAAATCGATGTTTCAGCATAAGCAACAATATCTGCTAACAAGGCCAATCCGATTTCCTGTTCGGCTAATGGTTTTCCTGATGTAAATTTTTCAAGCTTCTCAATATCCTTATATGCATAAAAAGCCAAACAATGACCTTCACCTCCATCGCGACCAGCTCGACCTGTTTCTTGATAATAACTTTCAATGCTTTTAGGTATATCATGATGAATAACAAAACGCACATCAGGTTTGTCAATTCCCATTCCAAATGCAATAGTTGCAACAATTATATCACAATCATCATTAAGAAAACGGTCTTGATTATTAACCCTAGACTTGGGGTCTAAGCCTGCGTGGTAGGGCAAGGCATTAATACCATTAACCTGAAGTGTTTTTGCAAGTTCCTCTACTCGCTTTCGAGAAAGACAATAAACAATTCCCGATTTACCTGAATTTTGTTTTATAAATCTAATAATATCTGAATCTACTTTACTTGTTTTAGGTCTAACTTCATAATATAAATTTGGACGATTAAAAGAGGCCTTGTAAAGCTTAGCATCAGTGATACGAAGATTTTTTATAATATCTTCCTGAACTTTTGGAGTAGCAGTTGCAGTTAGTGCAATAATGGGTATATTTTGTTCAAATTGCTCAAGAATATGTCGTATATTTCTATATTCAGGTCTAAAGTCATGCCCCCATT
>CAJWAE010000067.1 GCA_913020075.1 uncultured Flavobacteriaceae bacterium | reverse complement strand
TCTCTTAACTCATGTATTTGTCCTGCATCATTAAATTCAAAAGAATGATATGCTCTATTTAGGATTACATTACCAGTAGCTGTATTTTTTGCGCTCCAAGTACCATATGTTCTTACACTTCCATCGGAAACACCCAATGAGTCTGTCCCTGGTAACCAAACTTCTGCATTATATGTAATCTCGTCAAAATTATCCATCCATCCTTTTCCTGCAGCTATAAAAGCATCATAATTTCCAGGCTCAGAACCATAAAAAGGAGGGTAATGAGTAACTCCTGGACATATTAAAGGTATTTGAGCTTCAATATCTTCAGTTAAAAATAATTCAAAAAAGTTTTTTGCTGTAGCCAAGTTTTTTTCAAATTTAAGATTTGGCTTTATTTCTTGTTTAGTCTCTTGGCAAGAAAACAATACAAATGCAAAAAGTGGTAATAGTAATAATATTGATTTTTTCATTTTTTATCTTATTTAAGTGTTAATATTATTCAAATGTATAATATAAGTGAGAACATCTTAAACTAAACCTGAGTTAAATAAAAGGTTTGTAATGAAATAATCATAAAATTTATTAATCTCATAGACTATTTAAATATTCAGACTAAATCAATTCGATCCTTATGAATCACTATTTTTTTCTTTTTATAAAGCACACCAATTGCTCGTTTAAAGGCTTTTTTACTCATCTTAAATTGAGATAATATGTCTTCGGGGTCGCTTTTATCATTTAGATTTATTGAGTTCGTTTTTTTAAGTAAACTTAAAATTGTATCACAATCTTTATCAATAACATTATTAAAGCCTATTGGACGAATGGAAACATCAATTTTTCCATCTTCTCTAATTTTTTTAATAAAACCTATAATTTCAATATCTTCTTCTAATGGCTGAAATACTTCGTTAAAAAAAAGAAGCCCCTCATCATCACTATTAATTAAAACATTATAGCCTAGGTCAGATTTGCGACCAATAATTAACCTTACTTCTTGACCTATTATGTATTCTGAATTCATTTTTTAAATTTTTTAAATTACTGCATATACATTGACGCCAACTTATTTTAATAACATCAAAGTTCTGTATTTTATTTAGTTCTCCATATTCAAAATCTTTTGTTGTTCTTTTTAAAATAAAGCAGATTGTTAAGTCATAAATATAACGTTATAGCTTAAATTTATTGAGAGTTTAAAAATATTAAATTATAGTTTTAAGTGGATATATTAATGGCTTCTTTGATGTTAATTCTAAAAATAGACTTTTACCTATTTGTGAATCATTTAAATAAATTACTGTCTCGATATAGTGAACCGCGTAAGGTCTATAAATTAAATGAAAAGTATAACCTTAAATATTAAATTAATAAGATCCGTCTAGTAAAGTTTTTTACTTTACATCCTACTATTTTTTTGACTATGAATATTGATAAAAACATAACTTTAAATGATTAATAATAGACTTCATGCATTATGGCATCCTGAATGCTATCACGGGTGGGGAAGGAAAAAACGTTTTTTTGAAGGCTGGTACTATAAGCTTGTAAGTGAGAATCAAGAACATGCGTTGGCAATTATTCCTGGAATTGCTATGGATGAGAATGGCGAAAAACAGGCATTTATTCAGGTATTAGATGGCAAAAGCTTAAAAGCAACTTATCATAAATTTGATGTGGAAGAATTTAAGCCAACTCCCAAAAAACATGCATTAAAAATTAAAATGAATTTTTTTAGTAAAGAAAAATTAGTGCTTGACTTACCTAATTTAAAGGGGGAGCTTTTTTTTAAAAATTTAACACCTTGGTCAAATAGTTTTTTTTCTCCTGGCATTATGGGACCTTTTTCGTTTATCCCCTTTATGGAATGCTATCATGGTATTTTAAGCATGGATCATGATATTAAAGGGATCTTGCTTCTAGATAGAAAAAAAATCTCTTTTGAAAAAGGTAAAGGATACATGGAAAAAGATTGGGGGCATTCTTTTCCTGAAGGTTACATCTGGATGCAAAGTAACAATTTTTCAAAAAAAGGAATATCTTTAAAAGCTTCAGTAGCTAAAATACCCTGGTTAAAAAATTCATTTATAGGCCATATTGCTGGAGTCCTAATAAATAACAAACTTATTGAGTTTACCACATACAACAATACACGGATAATTACTTGTAAAGTAAATAAAAATAATGTTCTGATTGAAATGGAAAACACTCGATATCGTCTGCTAATAAATGCTGAAAGAGAAAAGGCAACCTATTTAGCTGCTCCAATTTCAGGGTTTATGAATGGGCGTATAGAAGAGAGTATGAGCTCTAAAATTCACACAATTCTTTTGGATAAAAAAACTAAACAAACATTACTTAATGATACAGGCTTATCTGCTGGGATAGAAGTAGCGGGTAATTATAAATTACTTATTAAATAAATGTTTTAGGCGTTTAAGTTTAATTAACCAAAAAAAATATTAAAAATTTAATTCTTTTTGATTTTGTCAAGAGAGTCTATTTCTAGACTAGAAGATTTATTTGCTTATATTGTTTTTTATAATCGTTTTCAAAACAAAAAATGGTGGAATTACAATCAAAAGTAGAATACTTATATAATCTCTTTTTTTCTGATAGAAATCAAAAAAGATTCCAAAAAGCAACATTGTGGCTATCAATGATTGGTTTTGTATTTCATCTTCTACTCATTTATGCGAAAAAATTTGAACTTTTTAAAACTCCCTTTGAGACGGGTTTATTAGACAATCCTATTTCTGCTATTTACACACCCTTTACAATTATTTTAATTTATGAAATATATTTATTAGTTGTTAATCTTCCCCGATCATTTACAACTTCAGTATCCAAACAATTTGAAATAATTTCTTTGATTCTAATTCGTAGAATCTTTGCTGATATTCCCAAAATTGATCTAAACGCTGAATGGTTTAAAACCTCTAGTAATGTGCAATTAATTTATGATGTTTTAGGCGTTTTAATACTTTACTTCTTGATTTATCTTTTCAATAAAGAGCGTTTAAAGCTTGATAAGAAACCACTTAGCTCTAAAATTAAAAATTTCGTGATCTCAAAAAAAGCAGTTAGTGTGGTCTTATTATCAATTCTTATAATGTTATCATTCACAAGTGCAATTAATTGGGCATTTGATCTCTTTTACAATAATACAAGTGGTGATATAAATTCTATTTTTTACAATGAGTTTTTCTCTGTTTTAATTCTGGCAGATGTATTTATATTACTCCTTTCTTTTCAGTACACAGAAAGATACAGTCAAATTGTAAGAAATACAGGGTTTATAATTTGCACTATTTTAATTAGGCTTTCCTTTGGGGTCTCTGGACTTACAAATGTCATATTAGTGATCTCTAGTGTCTTATTTGGCCTATTAATTCTTTCTATTTATAATTTGAGTGAAAAACAAAATAAAGGCTCCTGAGTTATGTCTTAGGATTTTAACTGTTTTAATAGATTTGCGATTTAACTCAAGAATATACCCCTTCATTAAATTCAGGAATTTTAAATTAAAGTGATTTTTAAAAGAATATGTATTATTAAAACAGATAGGTAAGTGGTTAATAAATTTCTTTTTTTGTTTGGAATTATGCTCTTTTTAGGAACGCTTAAAAACCATGCTCAAGGTGGTGACTTATTAATACAACAATACAGCCGTGGTCCTAATTTAGATGCCTCTTTTTCAAAGTGGTCCGTTGCAGCAGGGCCTCAGATTAATCGAATTAATTCTGATTTAGGAAATACTTCACCAACAATTAGTTTTGGTGGTATTATTCAGCTTGAATATCGATTTCATAAAACCGTAGGGCTGATCTTTGGCATAAATTACACTCCTGTAGGTTATAAATACTCATTGACAGAGTCAAAATCAGAGGACCACTTAAATTATCTTAGTTTTCCAATCTTTCTAAGGGTTCATCCAACCAAAAAAATTCATATAAGTTTAGGGGGTAACTACAATTATTATTTGAACGGATACCAAAAATTTCCCTTTTCTGATTTTGAAAAAAGGACTTTTTATTCAAAAAAGATCTTTAAAAATAGTTTTGGTATAACCATACAAGGGGGTTATTGTTTTTATAAAAAATTTATTGTTTATACTAATTATAGATGGACTAAAAGAAACTCTCCTGCGATACAAAAACAAAGTAATAATACCTCCGGAATTCAACTTGGCATTACCTACAAGCTTTGGTATTCTAGAAAAAAGTTATGAAATTAAAGTTTTTTTGTTAGGGTATCAATGGCAGTATTTATGGCCTGTTTTCCTTATTCATCTATTGCAGCTCTCACTTTTAAAAAATTAATAGATTATGTTTTTTTAAGATAAAGTACTTCCAGAAGCATTTGTGTTCTGAGATTTTTCCATAAACAACAACAATAATTTCTAAACTATTTTTTTAATTTGAAATTATGAACCAAAGTATCCTTTAAATCAAAAAAAATGGGCTCTGGTCTTAAAGTGCTAAAAAAGAGAATTTATTTAGTGCCTTGACCACCTAATTCATTCATTTTACCAGACCCAATCATTTTTTCATTTAACTGAGAAGAAACCAAATAAACATCTTCATCAGCCCTTGGGATTTAGTGAACTTTAAGTATTAAACAAAAAGAAAGACTTAAAAGTAAAATAAGATGCTTCATTTGTTAGAGTGTTTGCTAAAATACTCTACTTAAGGTAATGTTTAAATATGGATGTCTCCTAAATTTTTGAGAAGATATGGATCGAGAAGAAGAGTGAAATAAAACCTTTATTTTCCATGGTTTTTTAAAAAACATAATGCCTCCTTGTAAATCATTTCTTAGATGGTAGGGTTTGAAATCAAATGGGCTATTGTCATTTATGAAACTTCCAGACAAGGAATAATCATGAATATTATATTCAAAAGCTGCTCCTAAAAAAGTCGAAAACCCATTGGATAATTCTTCTAAGCGTTGGCCAAAAAAAGGAAGACCTTTCATGGATCCCATTTGAAATCCAATACGCGTTTTTAAACTTGTTCTGAAGGTGCCTAACTGAACTTGGTTTTCCTGAACAAATTTAAATTTCTTATTCAAGGGTTTCCCCCACATTAGATTAGTGTGAAAGTTTAAATGATAGGCTTGTGGAATGGAAAAGGACCAGCTTAATTCTTCTAAATTAAGTATATAAGTGTGATAAGTATTTTGCATAAATTTTGCAAATGATTTCTCAGCACCTGTAGCTCCTATTTGAAACCCCCAAGAGTATCCTAAATCTGGATGCTGAAAATGAGCTTGTTCAAATCTAATATATAACCATCCGTTATATGGGTAATCCATTTTAGCTAAATCCTTAGTTAGTCTTAAGGATGGGGTGTTAATTTCTTGGCCTAATGTCCAGTGTCGAGATTTATATTTCCAATGATCTGTCGAATCTATTGAAGTGTTAATCACTTTCCCATATTTCAAAAATATTCCACTGGTGTAGTACCTGTCAATCCCAAAATACAAATCATTATCAACACTAACTCCCATATACTGTTGAGCGAATGTGAATCCCATAATTCCAAAAAGCAGGACTACTAATAATTGTCGTTTAAAAGATCTTGAAGAAATACGGATTAGTTTTTATTTTTTAAAACCAATAATGGAACCTTGCAATAGAAGTCTTTTTTATAAACTACATCCGATTCCCATAGTTTTTCAAAAAAACCACGCTCACGTTTGAATGCAACAAGCATATCCGGATTATTTAATTGAAAATGTTCTAAAACACCCTGATATACAGTAGCGTTTTCAGAATAAATTAATTGCTCAGAACGCTTCATCAATTGATCATTTAATTGATGGTTCCGGTTTGAAAATCCTGGAACTTTTACCAATAATAATTTTAATTTAACTTTAAACTTATCCTGAATTCGGATCATTGTATCTAGAAGACTTGAATATCTAACTTCTCCTGATTTAAAAGCAAGAAGCATTTTTTTTGGGGGAGAAAACTTTTTATCTAAGGGAGCCACTAATACCGCAACTTTTGTTCGTTTAATCAAACTTCCTGCTATTCTTCCTAAAAAAATTTCTTCATCTATTTCATTGCTGTGCGGAGCAGTTATAATCAAATCAAGTCCAATGGTATGGTTTAATTTTTTTATTGTTCCTATCAAATCTTGTTCACTTCCTACAATTTTGATGTTTTTAGAATTAGGAGCAACTATATCTATCATACCTTTAATTCGTTGACGGTTTTCTTCCTCTAGTCGTGCATTAAGATTCGTAATACTTGCTCGACTAGTATGGGGAGGATATGCATCTATAACATAGACTGAACTGTTAAAATGTTTAGCAAGACTGATTGCGAAGATTAGTGTTGCTTTAGCAAATTTTGAAACTCCTATTGGAACAAGAATGTTTTGCATTTTTTTATTTTTTATAAAAGTACTAAGACTCAAATTAAGACCTTTATTTTTACAAAAAAAAATGATTCGTAAAGCGACCCAAAAAGATCTTATTCGAGTTAAAAAAATTACAGAGGTTTGTGCTGAAAAAATGATAAAACAAAATATTTATCAGTGGAATAAATACTATCCTTCATTACATGTGTTGGAAAAAGATATCCAAGAAGAAAATTTATTAGTCATCGAAATAAAAGGAACTGTTTGGGGTTGTATTATGTTTTCTGAAGAAAAGGATCCAGTATATAATACTATTGATTGGCTTACACCTGACAATTCCAATATATATGTTCATCGACTTGCAATTCATCCAAACAAACAAGGTCAAGGCTTTGGTTTTAGGCTTATGGATTTTGTCGAAAAACAGGCAGCCAATACTCAGATTGAATCAATTCGGTTAGATACGTTTAGCCAAAACCCAAAAAATATAAAATTCTATAGCAAACGCGGGTATAAGCAGTTAGGTGATGTCTATTTTGTAAATCAAAGTCCATTTCCATTTCACTGTTTTGAAAAAGTTTTAGAACGTTAATAGTTTCCGTACTTTTACAATATTTATGAAATTATATGTAACACATAATCGAAAAGGCCCATTGGGAATTTTAAGATTTGCAAATCCTGCGGGAAACTCCCTTCCCTCTCTTTTACTAAAACAAATCAATTTTAGGTTGCTTGAATTAGAAAAAGACCCCAAAGTAAAAGTGATTATTATTGAAAGTGAAGGTGAACGAGCATTTTGTGGTGGTGCATCACTTTCAGAAATGAAAACTCTTGTAAATCTTGAACAGGCTACTAATTTTTTTATGGGTTTTGCTGAAGTTCTCAATACAATTAGAACACTTACTAAGTTTTGTGTGGCTCGAGTTCAAGGAAAAGTCGTTGGAGGAGGAGTAGGCCTTGTGGCAGCATGTGATTATGTGGTTGCTCATGAAAGTGCTGCTATTAAGCTCTCAGAGTTGTCTATTGGAATTGGTCCCTACGTTATTGAGCCTGCAGTATCTCGAAAAATTGGTTTAACAGCTTTTATAAATCTATCTTTAGATGCTTATAACTGGAAGTCTTCAAAATGGGGACTTGAAAAAGGACTTTATAGTTCCGTCTACAAAAACTTAGAAGAATTAGATAGCGGTGTAAATGAAATAGCAAGCCGACTTGCAGCTTATCCACAAAAAGCAATAAAAACATTAAGAAAATTACATTGGAAAGACACGGATTTCTGGGCAGATCTACTCCCAAAAAATGCTAAAATAACCGGAAAATTAGCTTTAGAACAGGCAACTCAAAATATTCTTAAAAAGCTGTAAAACAAATGAATAAATATATACGCATAACAAAAGAATTTAAGTTTGAAACAGGTCATGCACTTTATGGTTATGATGGTCTTTGTAAAAATGTTCATGGTCACAGCTATAAGCTCTCAGTTACGCTTCTAGGAAATCCAATTGAAGATAAAAATCATGTTAAATTTGGTATGGTTATGGATTTTAGCGACCTTAAAGTAATTGTTAATGAAACTATTGTCAACCCTTTCGATCATGCCACTGTATTAAATATTAACTCCCCTCACAAAGAGCTAGCAGACTCTATGGAATCTCAAGGACACAAAATTATGCGTGTTTCTTATCAACCCACTAGTGAAATGATGGTTCTTGATTTTGTTGTAAAAATTCAAAACCAACTACCCAAACATTTATCCTTACATCATTTATTATTGAGGGAAACTGATACTTCTTACGCAGAATGGCACGCTTCAGATCAGGTAGTCTAAAAACCTAAAGCATCAAGATCAGCTTTAGGTTTGGTTTTTTTCTTTTTTTCTTGGTCAGTAGTATCTCCACAATCAACTGATATCTTAAGGTTTTCTGGAACTGTAAATTTCTCTTTAGATATCTCTAATTCAATATTTTCGTATAAGGATTTCATATAAATTCCCCAAATAGGCAAAGCCATAGTAGCGCCTTGGCCAAAAGCAATATCCTTAAAATGAATCGAACGATCTTCACCCCCTACCCAAACTGCAGAAACCAAATTAGGAACCATTCCCATAAACCATCCATCACTTTGATTTTGGGTAGTTCCTGTTTTTCCTGCAATTTGGTTCTCAAAAACATAAGGATATCCAGTAATTAAATTTTTGTACACATAATTTGTTTTTTCAAGTCCTGCGTGGCGTAACCGTGCTCC
>CAJWAE010000066.1 GCA_913020075.1 uncultured Flavobacteriaceae bacterium | reverse complement strand
CTGTTAAATCATAATTTTTCATCACATACATAGCTGTTAATGTTCCAATAATAGGCACTAGGGAATAAAAAATTCTTAATCCAGTAATTGCTTCTTCAGGTTGATTAGCAACATCAGGCGTAAAACCGACGTAGGCCATAATAAATCCACTAAATAAGCCTGCCAATGCAGATCCAAACTTAACCATCCACCAGTAGAGAGCTCCAAAAGTTCCTTCCTTTCTTGGCAAACCATTATTTAACTCGTCTAAATCACAAACATCCGCAGTCATACTCATCATAAGAGTGAATAAACCTCCAATTCCAAATGAAAAAAACGGTAAAGCATATAGAAACATGTATGGTTTTCCAGGGATAAATAGAAACCAAAACAAAACATATCCAATAACAGAAATTCCTTGAGAAATCATAAACGTATTCTTCTTCCCAATTTGTTGAGACATTTTTGTCACAATAGGTATCACTAAAAAAGTCGTGACTAGTGCTCCTATAGAACCATGAAGAGTCGGCCAGTATCCAGCTGCCACAGCATCGCCATTAAACAAATGATATACTATTATAAAAAAAGAAAAAGCTGCTATAGTTTGAAAAGAATTAAAAACTAAAAAGGTAGCAATACATAATTTTCTAAAAGGTTTATTATTGTAAGCATCTATAAATGTTTTTATAATATCTTTTATACTACTTTTAAAATTTGACGTTGTTAAAGGTTTTAGATTATCATCTGACAAAGTTGATCTGCTCTTTATAAAAATTGCTGGAATAATAGCTAAAACTGTACATGCAATTCCTACATAAATCGATAACTCTCTTGTACCTATTTCAGCATTTTCAAACCAAGTTGGGTCATATATTATAACCCAAAACCATGGAGCTATAACCCATGCCCATTGACCAATCCATTGAGCAACAGCCATTATTTTTGTGCGCTCATGAAAGTCATTACTCATTTCATATCCCATAGCTACATAAGGCACGCTAAAAATGGTTAAACCCAAGTAAAACACAAATGATAGTATTAAAAAATACCAAAAATTATACGTCAATCCATTTTCAGCAAACAATTGCCACATCGCAATAAATGATATACCCATTACTATTGCTCCAATAAAAACATACTGTCTTCTTCTTCCCCATTTTGATTTTGTATTATCAGAAATGAACCCCATTATCGGGTCTGTTATCGCATCAAAAACCCGTGGTAAAAAGAAAAGAAGACCCCATAGTAAAGGTGGAAACCCTAAATCTTGTACTAGAATAACCATAAAAATACCTAAGGCTGCAGGAAACATTTGGTTAGCTAACATGCCAAAACCAAAAACAATCTTTTGACTCATTGGAACTTTATTAGATATTTCTGAATTAGAATTTCTCATGTTTTGTTAGTTTTTATAACAATCGTTTGTAGTGCTTGAGGACTTATTACTATTTTTTTAGAAATACCTCCTAAATTTAAAATGAAACTTTTTTGAACTTTTCCTTCGTTAAAAATCACTGTAACAATAGAATTGTCAATATTTTTTGTAGCTGTGACCATTAGAGAATCATCTGAATTTTCTACATCAATAACTTCTGCTCCCGGTCTAATAAACTTACTGAAATGAGTCATTACATAGTATAATGGAGTAAAATAAACTTCATCCAAATCAGGATCAACTATAATTGGCGCTACACACCAATTTTTTTTCCAATTTGGGCCACCTTGTCTATCCAAAACCATATTCCAATCTACCCAGCCATCAACCCAATTATTTAAAGAACCTATTATATCTCTAGCATATCTATTGACTGGTGCATATTTTGGATGTAAATATTTTTTATCTTGTTCACGCCAATCATACCCCCAGTCAGTTGCTTCTTTTTTCCAGTACCAATCATCATCGTTCCATTTAGGGACTTCAGAATCAACACATGCTTCAGTTTGAATTAAATACTTATTTGGAGCTTTTTCGTGTGCATATTGCAAAAATTCAGGAAAATAATCATAAGTACTTTCGTACCAGTGAATAGCGGTACCATCATAATATTTTGAAGAAGCCTCGTCTTTATACATGACATCTACCCATTCTTTTATTCCTTCTCTATTTTGATCATAACCTAAAATTTTAAGTTCACCTTTTCCATCCTTTTCAAGTTTAGGGCCTAAATAATTTTGAACGAAATTGGTCATTTCCTCAGGAGTATAATGCATGCTTTCCCAACTATAATTATTTCCATGAGGTTCATTTTCAACAGTAAAACCCCATATATTAATTCCCTCTTCTTCATAAGCATCAACATATTTAGAGAAAAACAATGCCCAAGTATCGTAATATTCCGGAAGAAGCTTTCCGCCAACCCAATCGTTATTATCTTTCATCCAAGGTGAAGCTGTCCAAGGAGAAGCAAATATTTTAAATCCATCTTCTGAAATACTTAATGCATCTTTTATCATTGGAATTAAATCATCTTTATCTTCTTTAACTGAAAAATGATTTAAATGTTTATCTCCGGAAATGGGCGAATAAGAATAGTTTGATAATGAAAAATCACATGAATTCATATGAGTTCTGGTAAGAGAATACTTAGCACCTTCATTTGAAAAATAAGCTCTTAAAATTGTATCACGGTTCTTTTGACTTAATTTATTTAATAAATAAGCTGAAGATTCAGTAAACGCTCCTCCAAAACCTGTTATAGTTTGATATTTTTTTTTTAAATTTAAAGTGATTGTTGAAGTCTCCTTTAATTGATCAAACTTTGTGATTTCAGTTAACTTGTTCCCGCTTCGAGAAGTTTCGTAAATTTTAATTATTTGTTCTGATTTTTTATCACAAGAACTAAATATTATAAAAGTTATTAAAATTAAATTTTTTATTTTTTTTGTCATACTAACTTTTAAATTTTTCCTTTAATACATTAAAGGTTTCTTTTTTATTTCTATCTATATCTAGAATTCCCCAGTACTCTTCATTTGGAGCTCCATCATAAGGAACTCCTACACTATTAGGAGCCCAGCCACCAACATCTTGTTTGTCTGGATTTCCGGCTTTCCATAAACCATCTAAAAACGAAAAAACAAATAGCCCTGAATTAATTTCTGAGTTTTCAAATACTGCATCAATTATTTTAGAATTTGCGTCAGCTTGTGCTTTTTGATTTTCACCTTGTAAATAGCCATCCTTTTCGATAGTCATATAACTATCTGACCCTGCTTCAGAAAGATAAACTGGCTTATCGCTTAATGATTTCCATTCTTTAAATATTGAAGACGGTTCATCCCATCTGTATACGTTTAATCCCCATATGTCAATATTGGGATTAGAGTTTAAAACTTCCGAATTAGGCAATTCACCATGTGCTGTAGCTACAGGACGGTTTTTGTCGTTTTCTTTTATTAAAAGTGCTGATTCATTAAGCGCATTGTACCAGTTATTGATATCTCCATCAAACCATTCAGGGTGATAGTTATACTCGTTACCTAATTCCCAAAATAATATAGCATTATGATTTTTATATTTATTGATATAGTCTATAAAAGTTCCAGAGAAAATATCATAAAAACCATCTTGATTAAATCCGAAACTAATGATGACTTTAATACCAACTTGTTCTATTTTATTTAGAACTTCAATTTGATCAATTGGTTCGTAAACTCTTATTGTATTAATACCTGCCTCTTGCATTAATTTAAGGTCTTGATCTATATTACTAAAGTTTCTTTTAGTGCTTCCCTTTGGGACTGGATGATAACAAATTCCTTTTATATAATAAGGAACATTATTCACAAGTAATTGTCTTTTTGATGTGGAAACTACGTCAATTTCAGAGCTATTATAAGTTGCTGAACCAACAAATAAAATTGAAATAAATACTATTATTAGATTAATTATTTTCACTTATCCTTAATTTTTTAATTTAGTTGATTCAGGAATTAAAACATCTTGTAATAAATCATTGAAAACTCCGTTATAAGTTTTATCAATTAAATTTCCATTTCTAGTTAACCCGTTAAAAATTCCATTATCTACACTCTCCCAAAGAGTATATTTTGCTTTTCCATCAACTGTAAATAAACCGAAATGATTTTCTGAGCCATTCAAATTTCCAGTTGAATCTTTCCATGGCTCGTTAAAAGCTTCAAAATAAAAACAAGAAATTTTTTCTTTATTAGTCCATTCACGCATTTTTTCAAAATAAAGGGCTTGTTTAAACTCATCAGCTGCATGAGAACCATTTTTGCCATAAAGCCCGTTTGATACTGTAGCCCACCCTAATTCTCCAATATGGACTGGCTTATTGATTCCTAGACTAACGATGTGATTTTTTACACTGTTATATTGTGAAACTGTATAAGAGAAAACATTTTTCATTGATTTTTTAATCAATTCCATTTCAGAAAATTCATTTATGATGCTTTCCCTTGGTTCCCAAAACTTTGGATTATAGTGAGTGTCATGAAAAGCATAAGTATGCATAGAAACATAATCTACAGCGTTAATTAGAGCTGTTAAATCGTCTGAGTGATAAATAGAATTTCCTCCTCCCCAAGATTCGAAATTATCTGAGCTAGTAATCCATAGGTCTTTTGGCAGCATATCTTTATTTTTTAAATCTTGAAGATGATTTACCCATTTTAAAATAACTGAAGGCTGTACATAATAACTCGTTGCCCATTGAACCATCGCTTCGTTTCCTACGGCGATAATTTTTACAATATCAGGGTATTTATTAGCAAGAATAATTGCTTTTTGAATTTCAATCGAGTTAGCAGACTCATCTTCTTTATTATGATTTGGATTTGAGGTCCATGCATTTTCACAATCAATCCAAGCGCCTAATTTAACATACATTTCAAAAGACGAGTCTTCAAGCTTTAACTCTCTAATTGATTTTAAAATATTTGATGCTTGATCAAGTTGTAAATTGTAAGTTCTAAGAATTTTAACACCCATTGCGGATAAAATTTTCATATCCTCTTTCAACTCAAAAATTGTAGGCTGAATGTCTCGAGTTTTTTCGCGATATCCTCCGTAAGAAATTGCTAAATAATTCGGATTTCCTAAGATTTCTAATGCTGTTTTATTTACTAAAACTCTCTTGTTTTTATTTTCACAAGAAAAAAATAAAATGCTAATTGATAATAATAAAACGACATTATAAATTAGCAAATTCTTCATATTTTATTGTTTAATCTAAATAGATTTAAAAATTATTTTTTTTAATATATACTACAATCTTATTTACTTCATCAGTCCTTTTAAAAACTGCCAAACTTATTTTATCATTTAGTTTTTTTCCGTTAAATTCTACAGACTTCCCGTTATTTAAAAAGACTATAATTTTTGAAGTTGTTGACTTTTGGTAAATAATAGGAACTTGACAATAAGTAAATCCTAATGAATTTTTTTCAAGAGAAATAGAACAGGTTTCTTTACTAAGATTTATGTAATTAAATATTTGAATCTTATTTAAAAATTCTTCATTTTTTAAAATCTCAGGGTTAAAACAAAGTGCACCTTTATCAACTTGAACCCCTAGTTCTCCAAACCTACTTAAAATGTCCTCTTTTACTTGACCTGTCATCCCAGGTTGTTGCGCACCTTTGCCAGCTGGCGTATGAGAGTAAGGATCCGTTGGAAAAGCTCCATATAATTCAGGAGATTTTTTTACACCAATTCCTTCATTAATTTCAGAATAATGATTCATTAACTGCTCAACTACAATTTTATTTTTATTTTGCTTGTTCGCTGATTTAATAACTTCAAACACTGCCAATAAAAGTTTTGAAACCATATGCCAATAAATAGAGCCTAGGCCTTCATAACCAAAAAATGTCCCTGATCTTCCAGTAAAAGATTTATGATTAAATACCTCTTCAAAAATTTGAAGAATAACTGACATTTCTTTTTTTACAAGACTATTATAATTCTCTGGGAGGGCTTTTAACGCGTTTATTAAACTATTTGCATTATTGAAATTTCCATTAAAATGATATTCGCCAAGTAAGTCTTTGTTAATCACCTTGGTGTTACCATTTTCAATTAATTTTTGTAATAAAGTTGACTTAAGAACACTTTCTTTAGCAATAGTATTTTTATCAACAAAACGACCTAAATCTTTATTTGGATATAAGGTGTAGCTAAATTGATCTTCTCTAAATAATTTGCTTTGCTTTAAACTATCCAACACTTTTAAACTTTCACTGGGTGATAGAAACCCTGAGCTTAATATTGCCACTTGACCTTCTAACATTTCTGGTAAATTAGAAATAGAAACTTTATCACTACCCTCTAATGATATTAAATTGTAAGCATGGTATAAATTATCTTTTCGTTTATTTGACAAAATAGAATGATCTAAAAATGCTAAAGAAATTTCAATAAATCCTTTTAATTCTTTTACAGATAAACTTTGTTTTTTTGATGAAAAACTATGATCATATATGGTGTTTCTGTATACACTTGCTGACTTACCTAGAAGATCTAATATGACTTTACGATCAATGTCAGAAATATCATTTGCTAGCAGGGTTTCATTGTTTTGAAAAGTCTCGTTAATTTCATTAAAAAATTTAAATAGTTCTAAAGAAATACTCACTGTATCTTCTTGATACTTGTCAAGTGTATTATCAAAAAAACTTAAGAACCTTCTCAAATAGTAAAGTGTTACCATTGAAACTCCATTACCTACTAAAGCATTATTAGCATCATTCCACTCAGGCCGTTGGGTGTTCATCCATATACCTCCTTCGGGAATAAAATTGGAAAGCTTGGATAAAATAGTAGCTAAAATCTTTTCAATAAAATTGACTTTGTAAATATTCGAGTTAGCATCTTTTAAGAGGGCTCCATCTGAGCCGAGGCTTTTTCTATTATCCTGAATTTTTTCTTCATTTTCCAGATCAAAATCAATGGTATTTTTAGAATCTGTTAAAATTTCTTGATAGCTTTTTAATTTGTAGGGAACATTAGCGTAAACAAATATATTTTTAGAAAAGTAATTTAATAATTTACCTGGATAATAGTCTTCAATAAATTCTAAAAATTTAAGAAGGTAGATAATTTGATGATCCCCCCAATAGCCAATATAAGCCCAGGGATTATCAGGCTCTACTGTTTCCCAGTCAAAGCCATCTTTAGTAACTCTGTAAGGATTGTAACCTTCAAATGTACTAGCATTCAGGAATTTATGAATCATCCCTTCAATAAATTCTGGGTAAGAATGCGCTAGTGATTCCCAGTTTTGAAATATGTCTCTCCAGTTACCTTGATAATCAAGAACTTTAGACCCATCCTCTTCACTTTTAGTGTTTATTGAAAATTTGTTCCACGGACGACTTGGATCTCCATGTCTTCTGCTAAATTTTAAAGGTAAGTATTCGAAACACAAGCGTTCAAAATCAGTGTCATTACTCTTTTGATAAATAAATTTCAAATTCTCTAAAGAAAATAAAAGAGGGAGAGATTCTAATATCGCTATATTATTTTTATATACTTCTTTATTTGCATTTGCTATATATGGAATGAAATCAGATTTTTCAATTTGATAATTATGATCAAAAATTCCTCCCCGCATTAAATTAAACATGGTATTAGAAAAATGACGAATATTTCTAAGTTTATCAGCGGACATTTGAATTCCGTCACAGGATCCTGCTATTGCTATTAAATATTTCGATCCAGATTGAATATCATTTTCAATATATTTAGCTACACTTGAGTTGTTTTTTATAAGATCCTTAATTTCAGTTATATCAGAAACTGTTTGGTTTAAATTAGCTATAATAACCCAACTTTTAGACTTAGATCCGCTAAGCTTTAAGCTTGTATTAAGGAAATAAGCTCCTTTCTCAGCTCTTATATTATATTCTTGAATTAATGTATCTCCTCTTCTAAATTTTTCAAGTTGTAAAGAAGAAAGTAAATGTTTTGGATTTTCTAAGCCATAAGACCAAGCAGTATTAGCCTTTAGAGCTTCACTAGGCTCTGCTTTATCAACTATAATAGCACTTAAGCAATATATCCCTAATCCGGAGTCATCTTCAAGCTCACACTTCTTATAGGCGTCAACTAGATTACTGGATCTGTTTTGAAGCTCTTCATTAACCCCACTAGGAATAATGTTTTGTATTCCGTCAAGTAAATCTAACTGCACGTCAAGCGGTCCATCATTAGTTAAGTTAGATTTTCTAACAAAACCGTATTGATCGCTTGAATTCCATTGATAGGAGAACGTTAATTCTAAATCGTGATTGATTTCTTCAAAAAGAATTTTATTGCCAATTACATTTTTATATAGGTTTCTAGTTATTTTATAAACACTACTAAGTTTTCTAGAAAAAGGTTCCCACAGAAATTTTTTATCATTTTTTGAAACAAGCAATAAAGTTTTGCTTCCTGTAATCTCATCAGATTCTGTAATTTTATCATCAGTATAGTATGGAAATAAAGCTGAATTACTATTTTTTCTTCCTGCTGACAAACTTCCTGTGCTTGAAATAAACATCCAGTGATTAGAATCACTTACGATGCTCATAAAAAAAGGACGCATAGAGTCTACGTTAGAAATTTTATAAAACTCTTCTCCGTATAAATCAATCAACTCACCTTTCACATCCTTCTTTGATAAGTAAGCTTCGGTATTTCCTAAATATATTCTATTGCTAGTCATTATTAAACTTGATAATCAATTATTTTATTGATAGATTCTTACATATTCTATCTCCATTATATCGCTGTCAAAATCAGCTACAATTTCACCTCCCATAGTTCCTCCCATCGCAACATTTAAAATGATAAACTGATTCCAGTTAAATGGAAGAGCGCAAGAATTTCCTACTAAATGATGTGGTTTATCATCAACATAAAATGTTAATGCTTGTTTAGTCCAAACTA
>CAJWAE010000065.1 GCA_913020075.1 uncultured Flavobacteriaceae bacterium | reverse complement strand
ATTTTACAAATTCGTCATTGTGTAATTTTCACAAAATAGAAGTAAGTGAAATATATACTTGCGAGTCGTTTGAGAACACCCCGTCTTAGAAGGTTAAATTGTTTAAGTTCAGTGCTATTAAAAAAAAATTAACCTTGAGCTAATTGTTTAGGGTTTTTTTTACTTTATTTTTTTTAATAACATAGGCTGTAATCCATATTTTCCCCTTTGTAAAATAAAAGATTCAAGCAGTACATAGAAAGAGTTAGATACTCTTTTTACTTCTAATTTGAAAATGTTCTGAATGAGTAGCTCCATGGTTATGACTCATCTCACGAAGACTAACACTTAAAAATAAAAAAGTAATTTATTTAGAAATGAGATTCTGAGTTATAAAACTTTTCAGTTGATTTTTTTTGGGGTTATTACTGACAATTTTACTTTCAGTTTTTGCTTTTTTTACTGTCATCTTTGTATATATTTGGTTTTACCCTTGTTGGTTTTTAAATAATAAGTTAGATACATCAACTAAATACTACTCAATTTAGAGAACTTAAATCCTTTGTATGCTTTAGTAAATTGGAAAAAAAAGAGTAACCATTTCTGATTAATACTTATCAGAAAATCCTTTCGAAATATCGAAGAAAAGTTTTACACCAAGAGATTTTGAGTTTACAAGCTATTTTATCAAGAGGCTAGAATCTTAAGATTATTTTTAAGCTTTGGATTTATTTTTTGTAAATCTTCAATAAATTTAATTTTGTGTCTTGGAGAGATTATTAGCTCTTCAAACTTACCATATGTGATTTCGATTCTATCAAATGAAGCAGCAGGCGAGGAAATAATATTTGATGATTTCGAAATTTTTTTCATCTCCCTAATATTTATAGGTTTATAGCTAAAAAAACCACACTTTATATAGAGTTTTTCCTTATCAATCCTGTAAGTCGTATTAAAGAACATATGCAAAATAAATCCAAATAAGACAACCATCGCTGTAAAAGCTAAAATGGTATTGCTATTAAATCCATCTCTTATAAAATTTGGAACTAAAGATCCAAAAAAAACTAAAAAAACAACAATCAATAGTGTGTATGATACTTTCGAATAATAAATCATTAAATAAAAATTGAACATAAATATAAAAAAAACTATTATTTCTTACAAGAGCAAAGCCATTTTATTGTTTTAGCAGAGTTCTCTATTAAAACAGCTGAATTAAAAGAAGAATTGCCCATGGTTTAGTTGCATCATACAAATTACTTGTGTTTTGCAATTTTCAAATATTTATTAAATTTTATTTTATCAAATAAAATAAAAATTATGAAACAGTTTATCTATTTATTTTTCATTTGCTATTTACTAAGTGCATGTAACCAAAGTCAATCTATAGACATGCAGAAAGCTACAGAAGAAGCTACTAAGTTTATTTCTAGTCAATTTAATTTCTATATTTCTGGTGATTTAGAGCTAGCAAAAAATACCTTTTATTCAAATGCAGTTGTTATTGGAACAGATGCTACTGAATTTTGGAGGGGATGGGATGCAATGGAGCCAGATGTAAAAGCGCAATTAGAAGTAATTAAAGATGCTAAATTTGATGTATCAAATTTAAATATTGATGTTAGCTCGTCTGGTGATATGGCTGCATACACCAGCGTAGTTGATTTTTCTTTTACTGCTGGAGGTGAACCAGCAAAAATAAGTAACGTTAGAAATAGTGGTGTGGTTAAAAAAATTGATGGAAAGTGGAGAATAACTCAACTTCATTGGTCGATAGAATTGGCTGGACAGGCAGTTGAATATGAAAAGCCAGAGTAGAATATTAAATTTTAAGCAGTAAAAATAGTTTAGATAATTTATATATTAAATGAAGCGCACAGGCTCTGTAGCCAAGCTAAAAAAGGCAATGGGTATTCATCTAAAAATGTAAAGCTAACTTACTAAAGATGGTTAGAAATAGCTGAATTAAAATTAAAATAGTTGCTACTGTCTCTAAAATAACTTGTAGCGTCTTCGTTTATATTGAAAAATCAAAAGAGGAAGAAGCCGCGTAGCTAGATGCTCCTATAGTCCCTATTTGATTTCCATTTAAAATCAGAGTCACCGAAGTTCCTCCATCTCCATAAGCATCATATATTTGAAATTGATAATTACCACTCGGTAGATTACAGTTTTTAACCAGCAAGTTACCTGTCATACCAGCATATGCTCCATATTCATATGTCGCTGAAGATGCCATCACAGTTTCGTCTGTATCTAAATCTACTAAAGACCAATAGACCTCCTCTGGATAACTATCTAAACCAATCTGTATTTCTAAATCATTAAGAGCTGTATCTACTCCTGCGGTAAACAGTGTTAATTCTGGTTCAGTAAACCTCCCCCCACAAGCGTATTTAGTTCCATAAATGTCTTCTAAGCTATAACTACCACCAATCATACCGTCATTATTCGTATCAAAAAAGGTTAAGGCATACTCTCCGTCTTCTAAACAAAAAGGAATTTGAATGGATGTCATTCCGTCATAACTTCCGTTCAATCCGCCAGAAAATAAAGGGTTTGCACTATCGCTGGTGCTAAAAAGCTTCCAATACGTTTGTTCTGGGTTTCCGTCAAAATTAATTGTTAATATGGTAGGATATGCAGTACAGTTTTCGACAGCAACTACCTCAAATGAAATAGTACAATTCCTGTTCCCTATAAAAATCTGAAAGGTAGCAGTTCCGTAAAACAAAGGGGTTCCTGTTAGGGTAAATTCTAGCATGCCTTCAAACTCATTAAAAGTGCCTGCAGCTATTGAGGCCGTTAAACCTTGAACTCCTGATGAATTAATATCCATCGCTTCGTAATCACCTCCAGCATCAGTCACATAAGGAATTTGGAAGGTAAAATCTGTCACGGTTTGATTAAAAGCCAAAACACCTTCGTTTTGAACTAGGTCTCCACAATTTAAAAATTCTAGTGCTGGAGGTGAATAATTGTTTTCCAATGAAACCATATCAAAGGTTAATTCGTCTGCATCATGAGAAAAAGATTCTCCAGCACGGTAAACGTGATTTGTTCCTCTAGTTACAGTAGCTTGATTACGCTTCATTGCCAGGTATGTTTTTCCTTCCCCCCAAAGCTCAATTTTAGTTTGTAAATAAATAAAATCTTGTAGTTCGGCTCCTGAAAGCGCATTCACTATCGTCTCGGCATCTGGTACACGGAGGTCTAAAAACGGGATCATTGTAGACCTTGCTTCAGCATCATTGCCTAATCTGGTAGCACACTCTGCACTTAATAAATAAAATTCATCTACTCTCATAAAGAGGTAATCCGCTTCAACAAAATTAGAACCATTACCAAAGTATACTCTATCAGCATCGAAAAACTTATACAAAGGCATTAAATGTTGTGCTATTGAAGTATCATCTTCAAACTGTCCTTTTCTAAGGTCGTTCGTTGGAATTTCAGCAAATAAAGAGTCATCAATTTCTTTAGTATCTCCAGCTGCTTGATAACCATAACTATAGTAATCCATTTGCCCCCACCAACTAACTAACCCTAAACCAATTTCTTCAGTTAAATCAACACCCCAAATCCATGAAGGTGTGTTTAAGTCATTAAATCCTGAATCATCTCCTGGATGGACTAGCTCACTCGCAGTAGTTAATGGGTATCCACTTGCAATCACTGCGTCTGCTAGAGGTTTTGCCGCTGCATAATTGCCCATTGCAGCATGGGTATATGCTAACAAACCTTGGGCTATTATTTTATTTACATGCAGTTTATCTGGACTTGTATAGTTGTTTAATAAGCTAATACTACTGTTTAAATCATTAAGTACCTGGCTGTAAATAGTACTTGTTGGAACAGGAGTATTATCATATTGTCCTCCTGTGTGTAATGGCAATATAATTTCATCTGGGTTGTACTTTTCTTGAAAAAACTGCGTTAGATAAAAATAAGCATAGCCTCTAAGTGCCAAGACTTGACCCAAAACCCATCGATCTTCGTCATTAGATGGAAGAGAACCAAATGGAGTAAGTGCTGTAACTAGAGGATTAACTCTGTCTATGATTTGCATATAGTAAGCATAGGCATAACTAGCATCTCCAGAATAACCAGAATCACCTACCGTATTAGTTAAGTTTGCAGTAGTAGCATACCATCCGTAACTATTTTGAGTTAAAGCAATATCTCCTGAAAGCATATCAGAAAAAATATCCATCGATTTTTGTCCAAAGTGATTATGTTTGGTACTAAGAGTAAAGGTGTTATAGAGAAGCGCATAGATATCCTCTTCTAGGTTTATACTAGTCTCAAGTGAAACCGAAGATACTGATCCATAAGAGGTTCCAATACCATTGGTTGCATAAGGTCTAAAGTAATAAACATTTGCAGGATCTAAATTGGTGAAGGTTTTATGGAAAGGCCCTTCACCGGAACCAATTGCGGAAATATCATCATCTATCGTTGGAGGCCCGTCCCATTCTGTAGACCAGCAAACACCACGTTCCGTGATTTCGGAGTTCCCATCAAAATCTACAGCCATTACTAGAGATACTGTGTTATTTTCTAAATAATTGTACACAGAAGAACTGTAAATACTAGGAAGGTCGTTTGTTTTAAAAAGCACTTCATCTCCATAAGTTATTCCTACATCGCTTGTTGCATAAGCTCTCACCCTGTATAGCGTATTAACTTGAAGGTTTGCTATTGAGCTGGTAAAATCGCCTGTTCCGGCTCCTTCAACTGAGTGACTAGAGTTTATTGTTGGAGTTGCTCCAATAGCCCAACAAAGTCCTTTGGCAGATACGGTTCCTGACTGAATTGTTACCGTACCAGCACCTAAAGCGACCAAGCCGTCCTCGTATACTAATTCGCCAGTTACAACTTCGGGTAAATCGGCACCCTGATTTGAACCCGCTGTTGTAAAAGTCAATTGATTTCCATAAGCAGTACCGTTTTCATTGGTTGCATAAGACCTTAAAAAATAAGAAGTAGCAGCGTTTAAGGGAATGGCATGCGAAGTATAGCTACCAGTTCCTTCTCCGTCTATTGTAAAACTATTTGCAAGCGTAGGATTTACTGAAGTGTTCCAACAAACTCCTCGTTGGGTAACTGGAGAACCTCCATCTGAGAGAACTATGCCTCCGGAAAATACAGCGTTTGAGGTTTCTTGTGAAAGCGCTATCGTAATCAATGTGGGTAATGAAGTAATATCTGGAATCACATAAGATATACTGTCTATATCTTGTAACGCAATACCTAGTATGTTTCCATTGTTTTGATACACTGTTTTTAAAAAATAATTATTGTATTCATTAACCTTTACGCTGTCTATAGATTCAATAGGCAACTGAAGAACGGTTCCATTAGATTGATGAGTTATTTCTAAAACTTGTGAAAAGCAAAACTGAGATAACAGTAAAAGAAAAAAGAGTATGTATAAATTTTTCATGCTGATTTTATTTCTTTATTATTTTTTTTGAGATTCTATTTTTACCATTTTCCAATACTAAAAAATAAATTCCTGAAGAGAATTTAGTAAGCGAGACTTGTTCTGTGTAAGAGCCGCTTACCAAGCCAATATTTTTATTCACTACTTTACTACCGTTAATATCATAAATTATATAACTATACGGAAAAGTAGACTGTGCAATAAAATGAAATTTAATAAGATCTTCCGTTGGGTTTGGATACAATTCGAGGTTATTTAAACTCGTATTAAAATCATCGACATTTAAGACACCTTGATTATATTGATAACTTCTAAACTCATCTGAAGGGATTGTTATTGTTTCTCCATCATTAAAAAACAAAAAAACATAACCACTGTATCCAAATCTAATTTTCTGAACATCCGCAATATTATAGCTTGACATACTGCCTGTAAAATCAAAAAAGGTAATGATCTGAGAGTTTACCTCGTTTGATAAAAAAAGTAAGAAGAGAATTGCTGAAAGATATTTTTTTTTCATTGTATTTTATGTTTGATTCTATTATTAATTAATGTTTGTATATTTAAACTACTTAGGAGAGTTATAGATAGCTGAATTAAAAGAAGATGTGCCTATAGTTTAGTTCTTCTAAAATAATTGCTTTTGCATTTTTTTGAATAAGCCTTAAAAAAAACATGAATAATCTTATAAATAATCTTTTCATATTTGGGGAGGTAAGATGGTTTTATAAGTAAATATTATTTTCTGAAAAAAATTATTTTATTTTTTTCAGAGCTTGAGAAAACCCTTTAAGATTTAACACATAAGTTGTGCCTTTAACAAACAAATAAGCTTTATTCCCTTTTTTTAATCCGTTAATAATATCATCATTAATCCATCTATAATTAACTATCTTATAACCAGCCTTTATTTTTTTGCGGGTATTATTGTCATACGTTTCACGTTGATATTTTTTTTGTTGGAATTGAACTCCGCCATCACTACTTAAAATAAGTTTTTGCTCAGGATACCCAGACTTAAATTTTTTTAGTCCTTTACTTGATTTAATTTGAACATCAAAATTTGGATCCGAAATGCTACCCCCCGAAATAATATTTGAGAAATTAATAGAATAATTAACTCTCAAGTGACTATTTTTTGTGATTTTAATTTTATATGCTGCTGGATATCCACTTGTATAATACAGAGGTCCATATAATTCTTTTTTGTTTTTTGAGAAACTCCAAGAACCCTGTGCAATTCTTTTTTTCTTCGAGATTTCAGCTGATTTAATAATACTATCTAATATTAATATTTTGTCATTTAAAGATTGTTCAAATCCATTAAAATCATTTAGTGTTAGTAAGCTTTCTGATGCTGAAATTTTTGATTTTCCGCCTATTGATTTCCATTTTTTTAAATCATCTGACGAAATATGTTTACTTAAACTATTGAGTTTAGTAACTCTATTTTTAAATTCAGATGACATTTTAGTTAAAAGCAACAATTTTTTGTACGAATCTTTTATTGGGTCGTAAGTGGCTTGAAATTTGGTTCCCAAAGAATCATTAAAATAAAACCCCTTTTCTAAAATAGTACCATATTTATCGTACTTATAAACGGTATCTGTATATATTTCAGGATTATAAACATATGCAGTATTTGGATTTAAAGTTTTAGCATTATATATTTTAGATAATAAAGAATCTTTAAGAAAGTATTCACGAATTGGCCCTTTTGGAAATCCATTATCATAATTTACGACACGAAAATATTTCGAATTATCATTATTGTTTGAAAATTTTCCACGCACAGTTTTAAACTCTATCCAAAAACCTTTCTTTCTTTTATTTTCAGTTAATTCATTTTTTATCTTGTCAAAAGAAATAATATTAGAAGTGTCCTCGCAAGAACAAAAAAGCAAAGTAATAACTACTATTAATAAATATTTATTCATTTACTATTTGTTTTTTCAAATATAATAAATTTAATATTAACCTATAATACTGGTTTATAGATAACTAAATTAAATTTAAAAGGGTTTAGCTTAGAGGGTTAGAACTCCGTGAATTAAAGTAAAAAGAGATGCATATAGTGCCGCTAAAATAGGGTCAACGCTGCTTAGATAAGAAATAATTTGATCCATCATTCCGTGTCATCACATACTGCTAATACAACATTTGTAATAATAACGGTTGGCATATACTTTTTGCAGGCATCAAAGTTTCGTGGATAAGTTCCGTTCCGCTGTTGCATCACATCAATTGATCGCAGACGGTTTTGCGAAACCAATCCTTCTTTGTCTTTGTCAAGACCAGAAGAAAGCCACCATCCCCACTCTGTGACAATTTTTTCCGCACCTTGACACTCAGCACCAGCTGGGCACAAATGACAACCATTCGAACAGTAATCCTTTCCACCTTGACATTCACCGCCCGGCACCAACGAGAAAGTACCACGATCGCCGACTATTTTTGAATCGATACCACGGCATTGAATACAGTCACGCGTACCACTATCGAGTGGATAAATGAAACCTATTTTGCATGGCTCGCAAATGTCCGATCCAATCTTATTTGAAGTCCACGATTTTACTGGACAATTTTCACACTTGATGTTTCCTGTCGTCGAAGTGAAAGTATTTTTTTGACACTCAGGGCAATCACCGAAGTTCCGATGTTTTGGATTAAGTCTATCTTTATCAACAGAATTCTTTCCATAGCGTCCTGCTGGGCACTGCGAGCACTCGTGCCACCCAGTACTAGTCTTCAAAGTAGATGAACGAGTGGATTCCTTTTCGTTTTCGTGAACAAACTTTTTCTCTGCAACAGGTCGACCCTGTCCCGATGTACCGCTCGTCCACTTGCCGTCTTCACAAACGTCGCATGTTTTTGGGTCTTCAGGTTTTGCACTGAGACCAGCCTCGCAGTCCTTACATGCTGATTCTCCCACTTCATTCTGGTAAGTGCCTGGTAAACAAGTGCTGCAAGTGGAGAATCCTGGACTGGGAGACTCGGTGCCAATCTCACAATCGTGGCATATTGATTCTCCTGCTGTATTTTGATAACGCCCTGGAATGCATTTTGTGCACGCATCAAAAACTTCGCGAAGATTGTCCTTGGTCGTGGGTGTTGACCCTGAACTGCTGTATCCAGTAGGACAAAGCAAACACAAAGATTCTGGTGCTGGGTTTCGAATAGCCATAGTGATGGCGTAAGCAGTTGTTGCCCACTCTGGGTACGTTGTTTCACCACGAGATGTGCCTTTCGGGCATGAGATGTCACATTTAATATCGCCCTCTTTGCTGACAAAGCCACCTTCACAGTTTTCACATTTTGGTTGACCAATGTTTTTTTGTTTGAATCCCATTGGACAGTGCATGCAATCCCAGGTTGGTGACATAGACTTGGCATCAGCAGACAGCGCACCGCCTGCAAAAGTATCTTCAAACGCAAACGCTTGCGATCTTCCTGCTGGACACAGCGTGCAAACTGCGTATTGACACTCTCCCTGTCCAATAATTT
>CAJWAE010000064.1 GCA_913020075.1 uncultured Flavobacteriaceae bacterium | reverse complement strand
ACTTTTTTTATTCAAACTGATCCAGATATTTTGTTAAGAACTCATACTTCTTCTGTGCAAGTGAGATATATGGAAAAAAACAAACCGCCTATTCGAACTATTTCCCCGGGGCGTGTTTTTAGAAACGAAGCAATCTCTTCACGTTCGCATTGTATTTTTCATCAAATTGAGGGTTTGTATATCGCAAAAGATGTGTCCTTTGCTGATTTAAAAAAAACGCTTCAATATTTTACTGAATCTCTTTTCGGAAATTCTAAAATTCGTTTACGCCCATCTTATTTTCCATTTACTGAGCCAAGTGCTGAAGTTGATATTTATTGGGGATTAGAAACAGAAGTGGACTATCGAATAACTAAAGGTACAGGATGGCTTGAAATTATGGGATGTGGAATGGTGGATCCTAATGTACTTGAAAACTGTGGCATTGATCCAAATGAATATTCCGGATTTGCCTTTGGAATGGGGATTGAGCGTATCGCTATGTTGCTATATCAAATCAGTGATATTAGACTATTTTTTGAAAATGATGTAAGGTTTTTAAAACAATTTAAGGGTACTCTTTAATCTAGCTTTTCAGTTAAACGATTAAAACTTTTTTTTGAATTTTTTTGCTTATATAATATTTCATAAACAGCATCTATAATTGGTGTTCTTACCCCTAAAGATTTACTTAGATTATAAATGGATTCTGTAGCGTAATATCCTTCAGCAATCATGTTCATTTCCAATTGCGTGCTTTTTACTGAATATCCTCTTCCTATCATATTTCCAAACCTTCGATTTCTACTAAAAACAGAATAGGAAGTAACCAATAAGTCACCTAAATATGAGGTCTCATTAATGTTTCGTTTAACTGGACTCACTTTTTTTATAAATCGTTTCATTTCACGAATGGAGTTACTTATTAAAACACTCTGAAAATTATCTCCGTAATTTAGACCATGAGCAATACCTGAAGCAACTGCATAAATGTTTTTTAGTGTGGCTGCGTATTCCGATCCAATCACATCTTTCGAAATCTTAATTTTAAGATATGATGTGTTCATCATTTTTTGAAGAACTTCAGCATTTACTCTATTTTCAGAAGATAAAGTAATGTAGGATAGCCGTTCTAAAGCGACTTCTTCAGCGTGTGAAGGACCCGAAATAACAATAAATTGTTCCCAAGGGAGTTTAAAATATTGATTTAAATGATCTCCAACAATAAGTTTACTCTCAGGAAGAATTCCTTTTACTCCCGAAACAATGATTTTTTTATCAATAGGTTTGTTAATCAGTTTTAATTCACTTAGTAAAAACACAGATGGAATAGCTAAAACAATCCAATCACAGCAGGAAACTACTTCATTAATGTCAGTACTTATAGTTATTTTCCGAGGTCTAAATTTTACAGAAGTTAAGTAATTAGGATTTTTAAAAGTAGTTTTTATGATTTGAGCTTGTTGAGGATTTCGAACATACCAATGAACATGAACCCCACTATCTGTTAAAATTTTAACTAATGCTGTAGCCCAACTTCCACTTCCTAATACTGCAAGTGAAATTTTTGGAGCTATAATTTTAAATGTTTTAAATGATTTCAATAGGTATATGATCTATAATTTTAAATCCAAGTGTTCCAAGGAATTCTACTCAAGACAAGTAACAATCCAAGACTATAAAACAAAGCAATACGTAAAAACTTTTTAGATGAATCCGATTGTCTTTTGTGCATAGACCAACCCATAGTAATTAAAATAATTGCTAAAATATTGATAATAGGATGTTCAACAAGATATAATCTGCTTTCATTATTTTTCATTACTCCCATACCTAATTCTGACCATTGATTGAACCAAGGAGTTATGAAGTACAGCACTATACCAATAACTAATTGAATATGAGAAAAAATAAGTCCAAAAAGACTGATTCGCAAATCTTTAGATCTAAATTCTCTACTTGTAAATCGTCCTATAAAAGCATTAAAGGAAGCTATGATTAAGATGAAAAGGACTAAGAATGACCAATAAGAGTGAATAGTCTTTAAAATTCCATACATAGAATATTTTTTTATAAAAATACTCCATTTTTAATTACTACTATTAAACTTAATGCATTTTAGGAAAAGATTTAAAGAAGCACTTAGTTTTTATATTTAAAAAATTAACTTTAATACAATTTAAATTGATGATGAAAAAAATCCTATTCCTATTCCTTTTATTAATATTAAGTTGTCAGCAAGCCATTAAAAAAGAGACGATTGACAAGTCCACTTTTGGGATAGTAATTCACGGAGGCGCAGGAACAATTTTAAGAGCAAATATGACGCCTGAACAAGAAACTGGATACAGAAGTGTTTTAGCTCAAGCGATTGAAGTAGGGCACACAATTTTAAAAAATGGGGGGAGTAGCAAAGAAGCAGTTGAAAAAACTATAAACGTAATGGAGGATTCTCCTCTGTTTAATTCAGGTAAAGGAGCTGTTCTTAATTCAGAAGGAACTATAGAATTAGATGCATCTTTCATGGATGGATCTAATTTAGATGCAGGAGCAATCGCAGGTGTTAGGACAATAAAAAATCCTATTTCAGCAGCAATTAAAGTGATGGAAAATTCTCCTCACGTAATGTTATCTGGAAAAGGTGCAGATACCTTTGCAGCAGAACAAGGTCTTGAAATAGTTTCCCCAGAATATTTTTACACTAAACGTAGAATTAATGCACTTATGCGTGTTAAAGAAAGTGAGGCTAAAAAGAAAGGACTTACTTCAAATGTTGAAGAGGTGTTTTTAAAACACCAACGCTATGGAACCGTTGGTTGTGTTGCATTAGATTTGAATGGAAATTTAGCTGCAGGTACATCTACAGGAGGAATGACCAATAAAAAATGGAATCGAATAGGAGATGCTCCAATTATTGGAGCTGGGACGTATGCTAATAACGCTACTTGTGCAATTTCTGCAACTGGTTGGGGAGAATATTTTATTCGTTCAGTAGTAGCATATGATATTTCTGCATTAATGGAATATAAAGGGCTTAGTATTCAGGAAGCGGCCAGAACAGTAATTCAAGATAAAGTAGCTCAATTAGGTGGAGACGGGGGAATTATTGGAATTGACCAACAGGGAAATGTTGCAATGGAAATGAACACTTTGGGAATGTATCGTGCACATATGGATTCCAAAGGAAAATTAACAGTAAAAATTTATAAAGACGAATGAAACCGAAATACTTTGCTGTAATATTTTCAAGTAAATTAACTACTTAGAATAATTTTTCGAATTTAATGCTCTAAAAGGTTTAAGATATGTCAGAATATTTAGGTATTGAAAGTTACCTTGAAAATCCAGGAAGAGAAGTAATATTAAGTTGTTGGAAAACCAAGGCAGACATCAAAAAATGAACATCTTTTGAAGAGCGATATGACAGGGAAAAAAGGATTCTCTAATTTCAGTATACGAGTATATTAAATTTATTGTTAATACAGCTTTGATAGAATAAAAGAGGATTAATTTGTTTTTAAACCTAATGTGTGGAACCTTTTGATAATAATCGAAAAATCATTCATGTAGATATGGATGCTTTTTTTGCATCTGTTGAACAGTTGGATCATCCCAAGTGGAGAAAAAAAGCACTTGCAGTTGGCGGTGGAGGGTCTCGTGGAGTTGTTGCTGCAGCTAGTTACGAAGCTAGAAAGTTTGGTGTACGAAGCGCAATGAGTGGAGCTTTAGCTAAAAAACTTTGTCCTCAATTAATTTTTGCTCCCACTCGTTTTGATCGTTATAAAGAAATCTCTGAGGAAATACGAAATATTTTCCTTGAATATACCGAATTAGTTGAGCCTATCTCATTAGACGAAGCATTCCTAGATGTTTCTAATTATCCGTCAGCAACCCTGATTGCTATAGAAATTCGTAAAAAAATAAAAAACAAAACCGGACTTACAGCATCTGCGGGTATATCTATTAATAAATTTTTAGCTAAAATAGCAAGTGATTGGAACAAACCCGACGGACAAAAAACTATCCCTCCGGATGAGGTGGTGTCTTTCTTAGAAAAGATTGATGTTAAAAATTTTCATGGAGTTGGTAAAAAGACCAAGATTAAAATGTACGGCATGGGGGTTTATACGGGATTAGACTTAAAGTCTCAAACGGAGCCTTTTCTAGTCAAACATTTTGGGAAGTTAGGATTATACTACTATAATGTTGTTAGGGGCATCCATAACAGTCCTGTTAAACCTCAAAGTATTCCTAAATCAGTTGGTGCAGAGCGTACTTTTGAAAAAAATTTAAGCAGTGAATTGTTTTTAGAGGAAAAAATAAGAGATGTTGCCATATTACTCCAAAATAGACTTAAAAAAAATAAGGTAGCAGGGAAAACGATTACTTTAAAAATTAAATATAGTGACTTCAAACTACAAACCCGAAGTAAAACGGGAAACGTATATTTATCCTCTCATAATTTGATTTTTGAAGAGGCCATAATGTTACTTTATAGAGAAAAACTTCAAAATTCGGTAAGACTGATTGGAATCTCTTTGACGAATTTGAATACTTCTAAAACATCAAAAAAGCAAGTTAAATATATTAAAGAAAAGGCACAATTGAGCTTACCTTTTTAAATAACAGACACCCTTAGTGTATTTACCATTCCTTTTGTCTTCAGAGGCATTGCAGTTAAGTTAACAAGCATATCTTCTTTTTCTACATAGCCCATTTCAAGAGCAATTTTATTAATTTCATCAATTGTTTCATCTGTACTACTTAAATTATTGTAAAAAAATGCTTTTACACCCCACAATAAGTTTAATTGATTGATAATATTAAGATTTGAAGTAAAAACTAGAACGTGAGATTGTGGTCTCCAAGCCGAAATTTGAAACGCTGTATAACCACTATTTGTAAGTGTACAGATTGCCTTTGCGTCTATATCATTAGCAAGGTGAGCAGCGTGATAACAAATAGACTTAGTTATGAATCTTTTAGTTCTAATTGTTGGTGGATTTTGCGGTACTTTGATTAATTCTGAACCTTCAACTGTTGTCAAAATATCAGACATTTTTTTTATAACTTCAACTGGATATTTACCTACAGATGTTTCTCCTGAAAGCATAACAGCATCGGCTCCGTCCATTACAGAGTTTGCAACATCATTTACTTCTGCTCTAGTTGGAGTTAAGCTTTCTATCATAGTTTCCATCATTTGTGTAGCAATAATAATAGGAATTCTACCCTTCTTAGCAAGGTAAACTAGACGTTTTTGAATCAAAGGGACCTCCTGAGCCGGAACCTCTACACCTAAGTCTCCTCGAGCTACCATAAGACCATCACAATGAGCAATAATTTTATCTATATTCTCGAGAGCCTCAGGCTTTTCGATTTTAGCAATAATTGGAATTTTTCGATTAATATGTTTCGACATTAATTCTTGTAAATCGATAATATCTTGGCTAAATCGAACAAACGAAAGAGCAATCCAATCAACATCTTGAGTAAAAATGAATTTTGCATCTTTTATGTCTTTCTCTGTAAGTGCTGGTAAGGAGATTTTCGTATTTGGCAGATTAACTCCTTTATTTGACTTAAAAGGGCCTCCTTGAATAACTAAAGCCTCTACTTTATTATTTTTGTTTGTTGTAGTTACCTCAAAAATCAACTTCCCGTCATCTAAAAGGATTTGCTCTCCAACAGAAACATCTTTTGGGAAGTTTTGATAATTCATATAAGCTTCATTTGTATTTCCAACAAAAGGAGAATCTGTTGTAAAAACAACTTTATCTCCAGGATTCACAAAAGAATCTTCTTTAATCTTACCTACACGAAGTTTTGGCCCTTGAAGATCAGCAAGTATTGACGTATTGGTTTTTAATTTTTTATCTACACTTCGAATCATCTCAATCTGCTTCGTAACTATCTTATAGTCAGAGTGAGAAAAATTTATTCTAAAGACATTAGTCCCTTCTATGATCATTTCTTTTATGACCTTTTCAGATGAAGTTGCAGGTCCTAATGTGGCTACAATTTTTGTTTTTTTAATTAGCGTCATTAATCAAATATTAAATTCAATTGGTTAATAATTTTTTCTGTTGTAACCCTATATATAAAGGAAATCTCTGACCATTTTTTGAGCTTTCGCTCTATGATTTCTATTGATTGATTGTTTGTAGATTTAATAAAAAAATCAACCTTATTTAATTTAGTAATCAAAGATACTTCATTTCTAAAAGGCAGTTCAAATAATATGAGACTATTTGAAGCTTGAAGCTTTTGCTTTAAAGTATCTTTATTTGAGAACAATATACATTCTAAATCTAAGTTACTGTCGTTCCATTCAAATTGAGTAAAACTTCCTTTTTGAGCTTTATTTTCAAGATCCTTTGGGGTTCTTTTAAACTTGGCGTTTATGGTCTGATTGAGGTAAAAAGCAATTTGATAGGCCTCTTTATGGCTATGAATAGCGACAAGGTGTTCGCTTATGACTTCATCATCAACCTCAAGTAAATAGAACTTTTTATTCATTGAAATTTATTTTTAAAGAAGGTTTCAATTTGAGAATATGATAAACTATTTTTGCTGCTTTTTCCTCGGCCTTCTTCTTTGAAATTTCTCGGGCTTTAGCAATAAATTTTTTATTTAAAAAAATCTGACAACAATAGTTGATTTTTGGATCTAAGCCTTCATCATTATTAGTTTTAAATACAATATTTTTTTTGTTCTTTTGAGTCCATTCAATCAAAAGTCCTTTGTAACTTAAAACAAGCTGATCTAGACTTTCCATATCAATATATGGTTTGATTATATTTTTCAAGACATAATCTTTTGTTTTTGTATATCCCTTATCTATAAAAAGCGCACCGATTAATGACTCTAAAAGATTGCCATATATATTCTCCCCAAAATTTTCGTGATGATTTGAAATTTCAGCAAGTTCAATGAGTCCCATCTCTTTTCCTATGTGGTTCAGTTTTGAACGACTTACGATTTTAGCTCGGAATTTAGTCAAAGTACCTTCATTGACTTCGGGATGATTTTTGAAGAGTGATTCTGCAATTATAGTTCCAAGTAATGCGTCTCCTAAAAACTCAAGACGTTCAAAGTTTATGGGATTTCCTTTTAAATCTTTTAAATTAACTGAACTATGCGTGAAGGCTTCTTTATAAAGCTTTATTTCGGTTGTTTTTATTTCTAATTTTTTTCGAAGTCGTGTAAAAAAAATCCCGGATGTTTCCATTCGGGATTTTAGTATGTATTTAAATATTTTCACAACATGAAGTTAATTTATTTTTTTGAATAGAACACATGCATTATGGCCACCAAACCCAAAAGTATTTGACATAGCAACATCTACTGTTCTTTCTTGTGCTTTCCCAAAAGTAAAATTTATTCGAGTATCAATTTCTTTATCGGATGTATGATGGTTAATTGTAGGCGGAACTATACTATGTTTGATTGCCATTATCGATGCAATTGCTTCTATTGCTCCTGCAGCTCCCAGTAAATGTCCTGTCATGGATTTTGTAGAATTGACATTCATTTTATAGGTATGATCCTTAAAAACATTTAAAATAGCCTTAGATTCAGCGATATCTCCAAGAGGTGTGGAGGTGCCATGCATGTTAATAGCATCTACATCAGAGGCTGAAACATTAGCATCACGCAAACAATTTTCCATCACTTTAATAGCACCCAAACCTTGAGGATGTGGAGCGGTCATATGGTAAGCATCTGAA
Organism: uncultured Flavobacteriaceae bacterium; assembly: GCA_913020075.1. GTDB lineage: Bacteria > Bacteroidota > Bacteroidia > Flavobacteriales > Flavobacteriaceae > MS024-2A. The sequence continues at coordinate 1,360 of CAJWAE010000064.1, read as the reverse complement.
GAAAGTCCTCCTCCGGCAAGTTCTGCATAAATAGTAGCGCCTCTAGAGACGGCATGTTCATAAGATTCTAATATTAAAGCTCCAGATCCTTCGCCTAAAACAAACCCATCTCGATCTTTGTCAAATGGTCGTGAAGCTGTTTTGGGATCATCATTACGTTTTGAAAGTGCATGCATAGCATTAAAGCCACCTATGCCTGCTTTTGTAATACCTGCTTCCGATCCTCCGCTTACAATAACATCAGCATATCCTAACCGTATATAATTCAAGGCATCTATCATCGCATTAGATGCAGATGCACATGCAGAAACAGTAGCGAAATTAGGTCCACGAAAACCGTATTTTATTGAAATGAGTCCTGGCGCAATGTCAGCAATCATTTTAGGGATAAAGAAGGGATTAAAGCGTGGTGTTTCATTTGATGCCGCAAACGTGAGGACCTCATTTTGAAAAGTCTCAAGGCCTCCAATTCCAGAACCCCATATCACACCTACACGATCTTTATCTATAGTATCGAGAGGAAGTTTTGCATCTTGAATAGCTTCTGCAACTGAGACTAAAGCATATTGAGTAAAACGATCACATTTTCTAGCCTCTTTTCTATCAAAATGATCTAGTGGGTCAAAATCTTTTAGCTCACAAGCAAATTGAGTTTTAAATAAAGTAGGATCAAAATAAGTAATAGGGGCGGCACCACTTTTTCCAGATAGTAAACCATTCCAGTATTCTGAAAGGGAATTTCCAATAGGCGTAAGGGCCCCCAATCCGGTAATTACTACTCGTCTTGGTTCCATGACTCCTTTTATTAATTTGCTTGTTCAATAAATTTAATTGCTTGACCTACTGTAGCAATATTTTCTGCTTGGTCGTCCGGAATCTGTATATCAAATTCTTTTTCGAATTCCATAATCAATTCTACTGTATCCAGTGAGTCTGCTCCTAGGTCATTTGTGAAACTAGCTTCACTAACAACTTCGTTTTCATCCACCCCTAGTTTATCAACTATGATGGCTTTTACTCTTGAGGAAATGTCTGACATAATTAATTGTTTTGTTTAAAGTGTCAACAAAAATATAAAAACTTTAAAGGAATACAATAGATTGAGTTTGATTAATAAGCTTAATTTTGAAATGATAATAAAAAATATTTATCAAAAGAGCTCGTAAGTCTTAATTCTATTGGTAATAATGAAAAAAAAAATCATTTTAATAGCTTCAGGAAATGGATCAAATGTGGAGAACATATGTAATTTTTTTAAACAAGATTCAGAAGTCTCTATTGTTGCCGTATTTACAAATAACCCTAATGCAGGTGTTCTAAAGCGTGTTATAGCTTATGGTTTAAAAGGTATAGTCTTTGA
>CAJWAE010000063.1 GCA_913020075.1 uncultured Flavobacteriaceae bacterium | reverse complement strand
AAAAGGCTACTACTTATTAGTAGAAATCCAAATTCCTTCAAAAAAAATAACTCCTATTGTAATCCATAAGATAATTGTTTGAATGTTAGGTGTAAGTTCAGGAGCTCAATTATTTACTGTATGTCCAGTAAAATCAATCCAGCTTTGAGCTGTAGATAAAATTGCTTTTCCAGAGGCTTCCAAATTTGAAAGATGGTAAGTTAATCCTTTCTTGTTAAGAGTTAAAAACGAATCTACTTGTATTTTAAAAAAACATTGCACACAAACAAAAAATAGATAAAACTACTTTAGCATAAGTAAGAGCATTCAACTCTTTACTTCTTCTAATTAAATAAAACGCAACTGAAGTCATTAATACTTCAGCAACAGTATAAATTGCATTATTTATAAAATTTAGGTTATAAATTTGATAGATTTCAAACTCATTCATTTTTATTTCATTTTTGGTTAATATCTAATTAAAGTAATCTATAGAAATAGATTTAATTATTTTTAATGAAGTAAATAAACATATAACACCAGATATATATTTTAAAAGATTAAACCATAACATTATCAAATAATAAAGCTTGAATTGCTGTTACTTTTTATATTTTTAGCTAATGGAAAAGAATATCCTTGGAAACCAGCTTATTTCTTGCTGTATAAATCCTGTTACTGGTTATTTTAGAGATGGCCTATGTAGAACAATTTCACAAGATACAGGAACACATACCGTGTGTGCTTCAGTTACCCAAGAATTTTTAGAATATTCCGCTTCAAGAGGCAATGATTTAATTACACCTGTACCCCATTGGAAATTTCCTGGATTAAAAGCTGGTGATAAATGGTGTTTGTGTATTTCACGATGGTTAGATGCTGAAAAAGTTGGTAAAGCGCCACCTATTATTTTGGAAGCAACACACGAAAAAACTTTACAATATGCTTCATTAGAGTTATTACAAAATTATGCTGTTAAAGTATAGTTCTTGTCGTTATTGTAATTTTAATGGCTCTTTAAATAAATAATTGGAATAAATAGAAAAACAACAAGATCAAATTTAAAACCCTTAAATCAATGTAAGAAAATTTGATTTTACTTATTATTTTTTTGTGAATCGTAAGTTCCTAACTCGCCTATCCTGAATTAAAAAGCTACTAATTTTTCCGAACTTCCTTATAAACTGATAACCTTGAACCTTATTCCCAAAAACATCTTTACAAACAGGAGATAAGGTTTTTAATTTTTGATTATTTCGAAAAACAACTAACTGCTTCTCCTCTATCTGAATGGTATAGGATACACCAACTTCGGCACTATAGTATTCGCCAGTAAATTCTTCTAAGTTAGCCGTGGAATGATATGTGTCAACTTTTTCTGTTTGCAAAACTTCTAATCTTTCAATAATAACTGGAACAGCTGTTTTCTCGTCAAAAATATATCGGACAATTGGAAAACCTTTACGAAAAAAAACATTATTTGAAGTGGGTATGAGCTGATAAAATAGCTTATCCCATAATTGAGTAATCATCAAGGTATCATTTTTCAGGGTACTTTGTAAACGAAGATGTGGCTGTTCTTTCACAGAGAAAAGACCTGTATATTTTTGTAATTGCTTGGCAGAAAGTTGGATAGAAACATTAGAGGGGATCGCTTCTTGAATTTTTTGATTTCCTTTTTCTTTAGGAATCATCAAATCTATTAAAGCAAAAAATTTAGGCCCAGTCAAAAACTCTGGATTATTAGCCATAACCACCAATGTTTTTTTTAAGGATGGAAAGCGATATAGCACACTCCGAAAACCTCCCCATGAACCCATATGTTGTACCACCCGCTGTCCTTTATTTTCTTGTATGAATAAACCTCCTGCATATTCTATGGTGTCTCCATTATTTAAAATACCTTTTTCGTGTTGTCGGTCATTTAAAGCTTGACCACCTACTTTTTTATCATAAAAATTATTATCCCATAAAAGGAGGTCTTCTAGTGAAGTGTAGACCTGACCATCTCCACCTAACGCAATATTGTAAAAATGTTTTTTTTCATAAATACTATCATTAACTGGTGTATAACCTGTTGCACTATTTTTAACAATGCGATTTGGGTTTTCTAAAATAAAGCTATTCTGCATTCCCAATGGCTCAAAAATATGCTCTTGAGCAAAAGCACCAATAGATTCTCCAACTACTCTTCTTATAATAATGGCTAAAAGTAAATAGCCTCCATTGTTATACATAAATTGTTGACCGGGTGGGAAATTGCGCTCTTTCTGTCGAGTCATTACATCGAGTCCCATTTCTTCTGTAAAGATATTCTCAAATGGAATTCCAGCATAAGACGTAATTTCTATATAATCTCTCAAACCACTAGTATGGTTTAATAGATGCCGAATGGTTACTGTTTCTTCCTGATAAACAGGCATCTCGGGTAAGTACTTTTGTATCGGATCATCAATAGATAGTTTCCCTTGCTGCTCCAATAAAAAAATACAAGCGGCTGTAAATTGCTTGGCAATAGAACCTACATCAAAAACAGTCTTTGACGTTATCGGAATATCATAATCTAAATTGGCTAAACCAAAGCTTTTTTGGTACTTGATTTTACCGTTTTCAAAAACTCCGATGATAGCACCAGGACGATTTTCTCTCTCTTCAAAAAGATTGGATATTTCTTTTTCTATTTGAGCAAAAGTCATGCTAAAAGTTAAACTGAAAACTAAGGTTGAAATAAGTCTTTTCATTGTGTTAATTTTATAGTATTACGACAGTAGTCAAAATATTTATTCAATAAAGTTTAAGGCTGATAAATCTTTTAATAATCTATCTGAACCCAATGCCTTCATGGTTTTGTTATATATAGCTGACGTGTCTTTCTTATTCAAAAGAAGGTTTGCAGCAATAAGGCCATAAGTTAGTGAGCCTTTTGCACCAATACCTGACATACCCCCTGCAAGTACAAAATTTGGATCAATGACGGAATCATGTAAAACATTTGTTACATAAGGTATTTCTGTCTTCGTCATAGAATAGACACAAGAGTATCCACTATAAAATTCCAAGTCATTCTCGGTTATGGGTAAACTAAGCGATCCTAAATAATTTATTGTGTTTTCTTTACTCCACTTAATTTCTTGCAAGCTTAATTCTTTTTGCCAAACTGAGTTCAGATCGTTAATATCAGTTCTCAAAAAATGCCCTCCAACTTTTATAATTGGCATTCCTTGGTCATCATACTTTTCTATCATTGAATAAAATATCTCTGAATCCATGTAAGCTACAGGATAGAATTCATGAAAGCGATTTTGTTGTTCTTTAGTTAAGCTTTCATAGGTATCCCTATTGATTTTAAAGAAGGCTAGAAATAAACGTTTGGGTCTTATCAACGATTCAAAATATGGTGCTATATCTCTTACCAAATTTCCGTTAAAGGGACCAGCCGCAGCAACAACATTTTTACTGAATAATTTTTCAGTTTCTCCAGTTTTGGAATTTGTAATTTCAATTTCATAAATTCCATTTCCCTTTTTTAAAATGGTAACCTTTTCATTATAACGGATTCTGTTTCCCTTTTTTCTGATACCCTGATGAAGTTTTGAAATCAAGACCTCGGGATTTAGGGTTCCTGAATACTCCTTATACTCTCTTATAACCACTGACGAATTAGGAATACTCATCCCGAAAATTTCAAATGCTTTTTTAGAATTTGGTGCATATTCGTATTTATCTGTTTGGCCATCAAGGAGTATTTCCACTTCTTTTAGTTGAGCCTTATCATAGATATAAGTAACAGGAGAAGTAGTGTATATATCTTCCATTTGGTGTGTTTGAACCTTTGTATCCTTATTTAAGTAATCTATTAAACCTTGTGTCTCACGAACTGAAGTTTGTTGCAGATATGAAAACATGTCATTTTTTGGACCCAAACTTCTTGAAATACGAGCTTCCCCGAGACTTGAACCAAACGTATAAACTGAATCTTGTTGTTCAATCAATAAAACCTCTTGCCCACATTTAGATAATTCCCAGGCAGTTGAACTACCAATAAGCCCACCTCCAATCACAATAATATTTTCTACTTGTTTAGGTTTCTGACATGCCATAATACAGATGGTAAAGACGAATAATAGACATATATTTTTCATAGTTATAGATTAATGCTTTTTATCATTCCGAATTATTTTACCTTGTTTCATTACAAAATGAACTGTCTTTATTGACTCTATGTTGTTAAGCGGATTACTTTTGACTGCAATTATGTCGGCATAGTAATTAGATTCAAGGATTCCTCTTTCTTTATCAATACCTAAAAGTTCAGCTGATTTAATTGTCATTGCCTGCAAAATATAGGAAGCTGGTATTTCAGCTAATTTCCACGTTTCTAAAACTTTAAGGCCTGATTCTACTCGGTTTAATTCTGGGAGGTTAACAATAATATCTGTTCCAAAAGCCATTGGAGTTCCAATTTTGTATGCTCTTTTAAGTCTATTCATAATGTTATTATTTAATGTTTTAGCTGCAGTAGAGTCCATGCCATAGGCATACAAATTGTCATAGGAAAAGTCTGTACCTACTAAAAATATTCCTTTATCTTTCATTAATTTAAGCTGTTTATTGTTCAATTCAAATCCGTGTTCAATGCCGGCTGCCCCAGCTGAAATTACATTTGTTGCAGCTAAGCCTCCAATTGCGTGAACAGTAACTTTTATGTCGTATTTTTTAGCCTCGTCAACAGCTGCTTTAATATCTTCTTGATTATAAATTCCGTTATCACCAGTTACCAATTTTATCACAGTTGCACCATTATAAATATTCTTTCTAACAGCTTTCTTTATTTCATCAGGAGTATCTGCATCTAGATATTCAAAATCCCAAGAATGTGCATGTTCAGGATTTACATCCCTAGATTGCCCACCGTAGGGAGCAATAATTTTACCCGCATATATAATAGTGGGACCTTGTATCCAGCCCTTCTTAATTGCTTTAATAATAGCAGCGGTGGCATAGTTAGCATCATTACCTATTTCTTTAATTGTTGTAAAACCATTGTTTAAAAATTGTTTGGCAACTACTGAGCCCCTTATTGCTCTCAGAGACGTACTTTCGTGTGCATACATCTGTTCTAATTGAATATTTCTATGAGAAAGGTTATCAGTTATATGAACATGACAGTCCATAAGTCCTGGTAAAACAAACGAATTAGATAAATCAATTATTCTATCTGTATCACTAAATTTTGGATTGATTCCAATTTCTTTAATTTTTCCATCTTGAATAACTATGATTTGGTTCTCTAACATTTTACCATTTCGAGCATCGAAGAAATGACCAGCCTTAATCACAGTATTTTGTGCATTAACAATTAAAGAAGTTAAAAGAAAGACTAAAAAAAAAAATATTTTATTGACCATTATTGGTGAAATATTGTTGTTAAATTGAATTGTTTTTTTTAGAATCATTATTTTTATTTTCAGTATAAATTAATATCTTAAAGTATCTAAAGAGTGTCAATTACGTTTTTCAATCTGCCACCAAGGTTTTGTAATAGCTGCTTTTACAGGATATACTTTATCCAGTGTTTTCCCATCATAAAGCACTCCGTTTTTCATCACATACTTTATTGAAACAGAATTTTTTATATTGACTAAAGGGTCTTTGTCTAAAATTATTAAATCTGCCAACTTACCTTTCTCAATACTACCTAGGTCAGCTGTCAAACCTAGTGCTTTTGCTCCGTTGATGGTCGCCGCTTTTAGGACGTTATGAGGGGACATACCTCCTGAGGCAAGCAACCACATTTCCCAATGGTTTTGTAAACCTTGCATTTCTCCATGTCCACCTACTGCAATATTCCCACCAGCGGTCATTATTTTATTTGCGCCTCTTGCCACATCTGCCACATGGTAATCTTCTTCTCTAAAATATAATAATCGAGTTGCCGTATTATCATATAAAGCATCATTTGGGAAAAAGCGTCGCAGCTTTTTATTTTCAAAAGGGTTTTCTTTGGCAAAATATTGATAGATCGGCAATGGGCCGCCGAAACTAACCAGTAATGTAGGCGTGTATTGTATATCCGATTGTGCAAAAAGCTGAACTATATCTTCGTAAATATGTGCATTGGGCAAAGAATGTTCATTACTGGTAAAGCCGTCCAATACGTGGGTAATATCCTGCTTCGTATCTGCACCACCTTCCGCGATAGGCATCAATTGCAATTCTTTAGAAGCTTGTATCATCCAATGTCGTTGTTGACGATTACCGACGAGATAGGATTTGATATAGTTGGTTTTATAGCGATTCTTATAAATCTCCAATCTGGATTTTGTTTTTTCATAGGAAGTCAATTGGTCAATAATAAATAGTCCTGGTCCTGTTGAGTAAATTCTTGGCCCATCTACCAAACCTGCCGACACCAGATCAGAATAAATAAATATATCTGGAGCAGCTTGCGGGTCTCTAACAGTTGTGGTTCCATAAGCCAAATTGGAATACATAGCAGGTGAAATTGGTGCTAATACTCCAGTATTTATTTTAAGATGAGCGTGAACATCTATAATACCTGGCATAATGACTTTACCAGACAGATCTATTATTTCTGCATCTAAAGGGATCGTAACCTTTCCAAAAGCACCAACGTCTAATATGCGATTGTTTTCAATTACAATTTCTGATTTTTGAATAATTTCATCGCCTTTCATACTAATACAAGTCGCTCCTCTTAAAACAACTGTTCCTTTCGGTTTGACCCGGGGAAAGGTTAAATTAATATTTTCTTTTTGATGTAGCATATCTAATTTTTGATGAATAGTTGCTCCAGTTGTCCAAAGAGCTGTCATTCCATCACTTGACCAGGAATAAGTTTCTGGTCGGTCTGCTGCTAATAATTGTCCCTGTGCAATGGCATTAAATGATAGCGGTGTTTGTAAATCGGCAAAGGAAGAATCCATAGTTATATCAACCTGATGAAGTGTGCCTCCATTCGTTAGAAAAAGGAGCTTAGTTCCACCAATATTGACTTTCATTTCTTTGGCAGGAATGAGGCTTTTAGCGATAATTTTTCTAAGACTTCCCAATTGCTGATACATAACTCCCGAAAATCCAGAAGTAGCTAAGATCCCTTTACCATCTCCTGCATATTGAGGATACAAAAAGCCTCCTGTTACGCCAAAGTTGCTTGTTTGTCTATTACTTAAATTGATTTCAATAAACTCTGCCTCATTGGGAAATGGTATGTATTGGGTTTTACGTTTGATACCTTCGGAAGTCCGATATGCTAAAATACGGCGATTGTCTTTACTAATGGCGGGTGTTGCATAAAAAGCAGATTTCTTGGTAATCTGTTGAGTCGATTGCGATTCAATAGTATATTTCCAAAGGTGCCCACCCGATTCGTTCCATGTGCAGTAAACCAAGAAAGTACCATCGTGTGACCAAGTTGGATAGCTCGCCCAATCATTTTTATTGGTTATTGGAATAGCTTTATCTTGACGACTGTTCTTAATATAAATTTTTCCCATTGCTGAAAACGCCAGTGATCCATTTATAGCAAGCGCAGGCTCTTGCACAAACCTTGATTTCACCTGACCTTCGTCCACTCCATGTTCATAGTGTAAAGGTTCGGGCACCTCCATTTCTACCATTACCTTAAATGGTATAATGGTATCTTCTCCATTAGCTAAATTAATTCGATGAATCATTCCACCATAAGCTGCTATGATAGACATGCCATCAGGTGTAAAAGTATAATTAGGTAATACATCACGAGTTGCCCGTGCCTCTAGTTCGTTAGCAACGAATGGAAAAACTAACCATTTTTCTTTATCACTTTCCATATTGCGTAAGCGCAAACCTGTTTTGCCTCTACTCATTGCTCCATATGCTAGCCATTTTCCATCTTTTGAAATACGAGGTTTCATAGCATTCCCTTTGTCTATAAGTACCTTTTCGATGAGTTTGGTTTTATTGTTGTAAAATTTGATTTCACTGGTAGCACCTTTTCTCATGCCATAAGCGCGAGGAGTGATGGATGAAAAATAAAAACCTAAATTTTTAGAATGTACTGTTCCCATATAAGGACCTGGAGCAGGGGTGGAAATGAGCCTAGATGCTGCACCATTGTTATTTTCAACTAACAGCGTTTTCTGCTTTGTGGATAAATCAAAACAATAAAGATTTGCTGTTCGGTGAAAGCCGTCTGTGACAACCGTAACTAGGATTGATTTACCATCCCAACTCCATTCGGGAGAAACCAATAATTCCTGATTGTACTCTGTAATTTGGCAAGCATTCTTTCCATCGAAATCAGCTATCCACACATTATCTGCACCACTTTCATCGCTAATAAAGACAATGTTTTTACCATCCGGAGAAAAACGAGGTTGGGATTGAAAAGCATTTCCTTCAATCAATGGTTCAGCAGTTCCTCCTTCGATCGGAAGATTATAAATATCACCTAACAATTCAAAATTAATGGTATTACCATCTGGGGACACATCTAATGCCATCCAAGTTCCCTCGTCGGTTTCAAAGGATATTTTTTTTTGTTGAGCGGCTAAAGTTCCAATGTTTAAATAGATAAATATTGTGAATAGGTACAAATGAAAATTATAAGTGTATTCTTTCATCGTTTTGATTTAAAGTTATATAAATCTAACTTATTTGTATTTTCTCTTCATCCATTTGCCCGGTAATTGGCCTGTCATTTCTTCTTGTTCTAAAACCATTATTCCATTAATCAAGACATACTTAATTCCACTTGGAAAATGATGCGGGTCAGTATAGGTCGAATTGTCTTCAATAGTATCAAAATCAAAAATAACGAGGTCGGCAAAAGCTCCATCTTGAATACGACCACGGTCTTTCAAGCCTATTTTTTCTGCGGGTAAATAGGTCATTTTGTGTATAGCATTTTCTAGAGTGATGATTTTTTTATCGCGAACAAAATGTCCAAGTACTTTCGGGAAAGCACCATAACAGCGAGGGTGTGGGTGTCCTTCTCCAAAGTTGAGTAAATCACCGTCAGAATCAATCATGGTATTGGGATGTTGGAGAAAATACTCAATATCTTGTTCTGACATTGCATGGAAAATACCAATAAATCCGCCTTTTAATTCCAAATCAAGTAGTATGTCAATACCTGTTTCTAAGGTCAGAGGTAACCCTAAATGTTCAGCATAATCAGCTAGTGTTTTACCAGTAAAAGCAGGATTCTGCTCGAAATTTCTGAATTGTATCTTAGTTAGATCTTCTCCACCGGCATCCCTTTTGAATAGTTCTGCCATTTCCTGTTTTATCCTAAAGGAAGTCGTTTTATCTGCTAGACGGTTTCGCAACCCTTCCCGCCCTCCTTCCATTGCCCATTGAGGAATTAGAATAGAACTCAATGTACTGAAAGCAGTGTAGGGATATATATCATGGCTAACATCAATACCTGCTTGTTGAGCAGAATCAATTAATGTCAATGCTTTTTCAGCCCATCCCCATTGGCTTTGTCCAGTAGCTTTCAAATGGTTGATCTGGACAGGAATATTCGCCTTTTTTCCAATGTTGATGGTTTCTCTAATAGATTTTAATAAACCACTACCTTCATTACGCATATGGGTAAAATAGACACCATTGTATTGAGCGGCAATCTTAGCCAATTCCACAATTTCGGCTTCGTCGGCAT
>CAJWAE010000062.1 GCA_913020075.1 uncultured Flavobacteriaceae bacterium | reverse complement strand
AAGATTATCGAAACAGAAAGTGTTATTAAAAATAATGGAACCTATTCTCCTAAATTAATTAAAGGGAATATTGTATTAGACAAATTATGTTTTTCTTATATACCTGATGAAGAAATTCTTCATCAGATTTCTCTAAGTATTAAAGCAGGGGAGACAATAGCTATTGTTGGAGCTACAGGTGCAGGAAAATCGACAATCATAAATTTACTTTCCCGTTTTTACGAGTTTGATTCAGGCGATATTAAAATTGATGGTGTATCGATTCGTGATTATGACTTAACTGAATTACGAAGACATGTTGCAGTTGTTTTACAAGATGTATTTCTTTTTGCAGATAGTTTATTTAATAATATCACCCTCTTCGATTCAAAAATAACAAAAGATCAAGTAGTTAAAGCTGCAAAAAAAATTGGTGTTCATGAGTTTATTGAGTCATTACCTATGGGTTATGATTATAATATTAAGGAACGTGGAGTTATGTTGTCCTCTGGTCAACGTCAAGTAATAGCTTTTCTGCGTGCTTATATTGCCCAACCTAATATTTTGATCTTGGATGAAGCGACTTCTTCAGTAGACAGTTATTCTGAAGAAATTATTCAAAAGGCGATTGATACTTTAACTAAAGGTAAAACCTCTATAGTCATCGCACACCGTTTGGCAACTGTTAAAAATGCAGATCGAATTGTAGTAATGGATAAAGGAATAATTGTAGAGCAGGGAACTCATAAAGAACTTTTGAGTCTAACCAAAGGGTTCTATGCTAAGCTATACAAAGTTCAGTTTTCGGAGGAGGTTAATTAATTTTTATAGACTTATATCTTGTATCAAATTTTCCTTTAAGTCTATTAAATTCTTATAAGAATAAAACTCACTATTTTTAACATAAACTATTTTCCCTGTTTGCTCCGATATCACTATTACAAGCGCATCTGTTTTTTCAGAAATACCTAATGCAGCCCTATGACGAAGACCATATTTAGGTTCAAGTATAGAACTTTCTGAAACTGGAAGAACGACACGAGCAGCAATAATGGAATTATTTTCAATTACAATTGCACCATCATGAAATGGACTATTTTTAAAAAAAATAGTTTCTAAAACTTGTGGCATTAATTTCATATGAACACGATTATTCTCCTTAATAGTGAAATCTAATGAATTGCTTCTTTGTATCACTATAATTGCGCCCGTTCTTGTTTTAGACATGTTTTCACAAGCATCAATTAAGGTATTAATATGTATATTAGAAACTTGTTGTGTTTGACTTAAAAACTTGAAATAACGAACTACTTTTCCTCGATTGGTGAAGTTTGTAGATCCAAGAAGTAAAAGAAATTTTCTTATTTCTTGCTGAAAAACAACTATTAAAGCAAAGAAACCTACGCTAATAAACTTGCCTAATAAATTACTCAATACATCCATATTTAGAATGTCTGTTAATTTCCAAATTAAATAAATAATTACAATTCCGATAAAAATATTAATTGCAACAGTACCTTTCACTAATTTATATAAATAAAAAAGTAAAAAGGCGACTAAAAAAATATCGATTACATCGATAAAAGAAAAATCTATAAAATCAGTTAAGTTCAAACTATCACTTTTTGTAAAATTAAAAAAACTATTTGAGTGCCATCCATAAGTCAACACATTCTTTAGCTTCTTTCACATCATGAACCCTCAAGATTTGAGCTCCTTTTTCCAAACCCCATGCGTTAAGTGCTGTAGTACCATTTAAAGCTTTTTCCGAACTAGTATTTAATAATTCGTAAATCATTGACTTTCTAGAAATTCCCATCAAAAGTGGGCATTGTAGACTTTTGAATTGATCATAATGTTTTAATAAACTGAAGTTGTGTTGAATGTTTTTTCCAAAACCAAAGCCTGGATCTAAAATAATATCATTAACACCTGAATTATAAGCTAATTTAATTTGTTTTGAAAAAAAGCTCAAAACGTTTGTAATAAGATCTGTGTACTTAGGGTTTTGTTGCATTTTATCAGGAGTACCTTGCATGTGCATCATAACATATGGAGCATTGAATTGAGCTACAGTTTCATGCATTTTTAGATCAATCATTCCACCCGAGATATCATTAATGATACTTGCACCAATTTCCAAGCATGCCTTTGCAATTGAGCTGTTATATGTATCAATTGAAAAAATAACTTCAGGAAAATAATGTATTAATTTATCAAATATTGGGAGTAATATTTTTTTTTCCTCATTCAAAGTAATCAGTTTATTACCTGGTTTGCTGCTTGCAGCTCCAACATCAATGAAAAAAGCTCCTTCATTTATCATTTTTTCAGTGTGGAAAAGGGCTTTATCAATGGTGTTATTTTTTCCTCCATCATAAAAAGAGTCTTTAGTGAGGTTAAGAATACCCATTACTTTAGGAATATCCATTTCAATAAGCTTTCCCTTGCAATTAATAGATTGAGATGTGACTTTCTTTTTGATAACTTTTTGCTTAGGTTTTAATTATCTTGCTAAATAAGTTCGAAATTTAATGAAAATTTATAATTAATGGAGCTTACCCGTAAAGAGTATCAAGCTATTGCTTCAAGGTGCCGTTCTTTATTTGAAAAGAAAATGAAAGATTATGGTGCAGCATGGCGTATTTTAAGACTGTCCTCACTTACAGATCAAATTTTCATTAAAGCACAGCGGATTCGAAGTCTACAAATTAATATTGAACAAAAAGTAGATGAGGGTCAGGAATCTGAATTTATCGGAATTATTAATTACAGTCTTATGGCTTTAATTCAAATTGAAAATGGAATTGCAGATCAACCTGATTTAAATTTAAAAGAAGCTTTAATGTTTTATGATAAACACCAAAAAATTATTTTTGAATTAATGCTTAATAAAAACCATGATTATGGCGAGGCTTGGCGTGAAATGAGGGTTAGTTCACTTACTGATTTAATTCTTCAAAAGCTTCTTAGGGTAAAGCAAATAGAAGATAATAAAGGAAAAACGATTATTAGTGAGGGAATTGATGCTAATTATCACGACATGGTTAACTACTCGGTTTTTGCACTTATTCACTTAAATGCATATAAATCTTCGTGATTAGCTATGTTTTCAATAAAGTAAAAAATACTTTTTAACTACTTTTTGGTGTTGTTAGTTTAGTTTTTTATTTGTGGTTTTACCCTGTGATTCATCAAAAATGATGCTAGACCAAAATGAAGATAGCCCATAGCTAGAAATTATAGAAGCTATAAATCAATTAGATATTCCTGTTGTAATGGAGCTGTTTTTGTTACTGTCTTTCTCTTTATTATCATTAATATTGTAGTTGATTTTATACATGCATATTTAGATCTTGTAATTAAAATAACTTAAACAAAAATGAGAGACCAAATTGTAGCTGGAAATTGGAAAATGAACAATAACCAGTCTGAAACTGAATTTTTCTTAAATAAATTAATAAAGCAAACAAAACCAACTGATGTAAGGGTAATGTTAGCTCCATCTTTCACACAACTTTCACAAGCTGTAACTATTTTAAAAAATGATAGGATTACTGTTGTTGCTCAAAATATGAATGCTGAATTTTCTGGTGCATTTACAGGTGAAATTTCAGCTGATATGCTTAAAGAAGTTGGTGTCATGACTGTTGTTTTAGGTCACTCGGAACGTCGAGCAATGAATCACGAGACTGATGAAGTACTTGCTAAAAAGGTTAAAACAGCATTAGCTTCAGAAATGAAAATTATATTTTGTTTTGGAGAGGAATTAGGACATCGTAAATCAGGAAAATATTTTGAAGTAGTTGAAAAACAAATAACTAAGGCTTTATTTGATTTATCAGAAGGAGCATGGAGCAATCTTATTTTAGCATATGAGCCTGTTTGGGCTATCGGAACCGGAGAAACAGCAAGTCCTGAGCAAGCTCAAGAAATGCATGCTTTTATTAGAAGTTTAATAGGTCAAAAATACAACACTTCTTTAGCGGATAAAGTTTCTATTTTATATGGAGGAAGTGTTAAGCCAAATAATGCTAAAGAAATTTTTTCAAATAAAGATGTTGATGGTGGATTGATTGGAGGAGCTTCATTAAACATAGATGATTTTATGGCAATTGTCAATTCTTTTTAAATGCCTAATAATTACATTGCATATCATTTTTCAATAGTTCCAAAAGAACCGTGGGAAGATATTTTATTAGCTCAACTTCAAGATCTTCCTTTTGAAAGCTTTGAAAGTTCAAAATCAGCCTTACATGCTTTCATTCCAGAACATCTGCATTTTAAAGATTTCTTAAAAGAAATTCCATTATTTGACAATTCAAAAGTTACTATTGAATATGAAATAGAAACCATTGAGGCTATTAATTGGAACGCTAAATGGGAAGCAGAATATCATCCTATTTTAATTGGGGAGAATTGTGTGGTTCGAGCTAATTTCCATCCATCCATGACAAAGCAATACGAATTGATTATTAACCCTAAAATGAGTTTTGGTACAGGACACCACCAAACTACTCAAATGATGTTAGAATTTGTTCTAGCTGAATCAATTGAAGATAAAATCATATTAGATATGGGCTGTGGAACAGGTGTTCTTGGAATTCTAGCTTGTAAACGAGGCGCTTCAAAAGTATTTGCTATTGATAACGATCCTTGGTGTGTCGAAAATACTAAAGAAAACATGAAGTTAAATACTTGTCAAAATATTAGTGTTCATTTAAATTCATCAATTGATTCATATAATTATAAATATGATCTTATTTTTGCTAATATTAATCGAAATATTTTGTTGGAGCAAATACCATCTTATTCTAAAGCAATGAATCCAGAAGCGATATTACTTCTTTCAGGTTTTTATAATAAAGACATTCAAGTTCTAAAGACATTATGTATAAATGAGGGATTATCATTTATAGGAGAAAAGAAAAATCAAGATTGGTGTGCTTTAAAGTTCAAAAAATGAGTGAAAAACTACCTCAAATTAATCCACTAGAAATTGAAGAGGTAAAAACTCTAAGTGATCGTGAGCATGAAATTATATTATATAATGATGAAGTGAATACTTTTGATCATGTTATAGATTGTTTAGTTAAAATTTGTGACCATAACGTTATCCAAGCAGAACAATGCGCATACATAGTTCATTTTTCTGGGAAATGCGGTGTAAAAAATGGTTCTTTGAAAGAATTAACTCCTATTTGTAGCTTGCTTTTAGAAGAAGGTTTATCAGTTGAAGTTATTTAACATTGTTATCAATTTTTTTGTTTGATTTAAATCATCGACATTTGATAAAAAGAGAAAAACTAAAAATGAAAATTTTAATATTAATATTATTTATGACCACAACGCTAACCTCAGTTGCACAAAATGATAAAAATTTAACAATACATCAATTTAAAGTTCAGAATCTTGAAGGTGAAGAGTTTGATTTTAGCTCATTAAAGGGAAAAAAAGTTATGGTAGTAAACACAGCATCTAAGTGTGGATTAACTCCTCAATTTAAAAAACTTCAGGCATTATACGAAAAGTACGGAAATGATAATTTTGTCATTGTTGGTTTTCCAGCTAATAACTTTTTACGTCAAGAACCTGGATCTGACGAAGAAATTGCTGCTTTTTGTGAACAAAACTATGGTGTTACTTTTCCAATGATGAGTAAAATTTCTGTTAAAGGAAAAAATATGCATCCAGTTTATGAGTTTTTGACTCAAGAAATCAAAAATGGGGTAATTAATTCTTCTGTATCATGGAACTTTCAAAAATACTTAATAAATTCTGATGGTACTTTAGCAAAAGTTATATCACCAAGAACTCAGCCAGATGATCCTGGCGTTATTTCTTGGATTGAAGAATAAATGAATAAAATGTCAGATTTTCGAACACTCTGTGTACACGCAGGAGAATTAAAAGACGAACAATACGGCGGGGCAACTTCTCCAATATACACTTCAACTTCCTACCCATTTACAAATGTTAAGATTGGACAATATCCACGATATTTTAACACACCTAATCAAAGGGGCTTATCTAATAAAATAGCTTCTTTAGAAGGAGCTGAGGCTGGTATGATATTTGGTTCAGGTATGGCAGCTATTAGTACTGCAATGTTATCCCATCTTAAGGCTGGTGATCATGTTATTTTTCAAAATGATTTATATGGCGGAACAAGAAATTTAATTAAACATGAATTTCCTAAATACGGAATTGAATTTAGTTTTACTTCTGGCTTGAATGCAGAAGATTTTGCTGCTGAAATTAGAAAAAATACTCAAGGGATTTATATCGAAACGCCTAGTAACCCTACTTTAAAAATAGTCGATTTAAAAGAAATTAGTTTAATCGCTAAAAAGGCAGGGATTTGGTCTATGATTGACAATACTTTTGCTAGTCCTGTTAATCAAAACCCAATAGGTTTTGGAATAGACATTGTAATTCATAGTGCTACAAAATATCTAGGGGGTCACAGTGACATATGTGCAGGAGCAGTGGTGGGAAGTCAATCTTCAATTGATAAGGTTTTTAGTTCTGCTAAAAATTTTGGTGGCAGTTTAAGTGATTATACAGTTTGGTTATTAGAGAGGAGTATAAAAACCTTGTTTATTCGTGTTCAGGCTCAAAATAATAATGCTCAACAGTTGGCTGAATATTTACACAAACAAGACTGGATATCTCAGGTATACTATCCTGGATTATTTAATCACCCTGATCATAAAATTGCAAAAACACAGATGAAGGGTTTTGGAGGAATGTTGTCTTTTGACCTTGAACCAAATATTGACTGTGAAAAATTTTTACTAGGATTGAATTTGATTAAACCTACAATGAGCCTAGCAGGAATAGAAAGTACAGCTTTAAGCCCAAGACTTACCTCGCATGCCTTGCTTTCGGAAGAAGAACGTCAAGCTCAGGGGATTACCGACCAAATGGTTCGTTTTTCTTGTGGAATTGAAGCAATAGACGATATTAAATTTGATATTTTACAATCTATTAAAAAACAATTTCATGCAAATTGATATTTTAGCTTTTGGGGCACATCCTGATGATATAGAGCTAGGTTGTGCAGGCACTATAGCTCTTTCCGTTTCTCATGGAAAATCTGTCGTTGCAATAGATTTAACTAAAGGTGAATTAGGAACAAGAGGAAGTATAACAAAACGATTACAAGAAGCAGAAAAGGCCTCTGAAATTTTAGGGATAGATACTCGCGAAAATTTAGAATTTAAAGATGGTTTTTTTCTTAATGATGAGACTCATCAAATGGCTGTAATTCAAAAAATTAGATTTTTTAGACCTGAAATTATTCTTTGTAATGCTATTCGAGATAGGCATATTGATCATGAAAAAGGTAATAAGTTAGTAAACGATTCATGTTTTTTAAGTGGTCTTTCCAAAATTAAAACATTTGATGAAAGCGGAATACCTCAAGAGGCCTGGAGACCTAAAATTGTTTTAGAATATATTCAATGGAATGATATTAAACCTGATATAATAGTTGATATATCTTCTTTTTTAGATTTAAAACTTAATGCAGTTGCAGCTTACTCTAGTCAATTTCATGATCCAAGTTCAATGGAAAAAGAAACTCCAATAAGCAGCAAAAATTTCATTGATAGTGTATCTTATAGAGCAAAAAATTTTGGTAGAATTATTGGTACCGAAGCAGGAGAAGGTTTTACCTCTAAACAACCTCTCTCTATTGGAAATTTAACTCATTTGATCCGTAAATAGAGAAATGAAATCAATTCGCTGGGGTATTATAGGTTTAGGGAAAATCGCACATAAATTTGCTTCAGACCTTTTACTTATTGAAGATTGTAACCTTATAGCAGTTGGTTCCTCTGACACTAATCGAGCAAAAAAATTTGCAAATAAGTATAATGTTAGAGAATCTTTTGGATCTTATATGACCTTTTTTGATAATGCCAAAGTTGATATCGTTTATGTTGCTTCTTTAAACCCCAATCATATGGAATTAACAATTGCATCTTTGAATAGTGGTATAGCTGTTCTATGTGAAAAGCCTTTAGCTCTAAATAGTATACAAGTTAATGCGATGATATCTAAAGCAAAAGAGAAAAAATTATTTTTAATGGAGGCACTCTGGACTCGTTTTAATCCGGTTTTTGAACAATCTCTTAATTGGATTAATCAAGGTTTTTTAGGTAAACTGCGTTACATTAATGCTTCATTTAGTTTTTATGGTTTAGACAAAGGAGATAAGTCACGCTTATTTGATTTAAAAAAGGGAGGCGGAACACTATTAGATATTGGAATTTACCCTCTTTTTTTAGCATATAAATTACTAGGAATGCCAAATGACATTAAAGTTTGTGGTCATTTAACAAAAGGAGGAGTTGATGAACAATTAGCTATTATTTTAGATTTTGACAATGCTCTAGCTTTATTGTATTCAAGCTTTGCTCATAATGAAGATATGCGTGCAACTATAGCTGGAGAAGATGGTGAAATTTATATTGATTCTCGTTGGCATGAATCATCTAATATAGCTTTGGTAAAAAATAAAGAAAAAGAATCGAAAAATTTTGATTTTATTGGTGTTGGGTATAGTTATGAGATTATTGAAGCTAATAACTGTCTTCGAGAAGGTAAATTAGAATCATCTAAATGGTCTCATAAAAATACTACTGATTTAATGTTTTTAATGGATGCTATTAGAAAAGAAATTGGAGTAGTTTATCCAAATGAATGAGTAGAATACTTAAGATTATGCTTTAATAAGCTATTAGCAACTGGTCTCACCCCCATAGTTAAATTAAAAATCTATTTGTAAATTATGTAGTTTTAATAAATAAATACTTAATTAACATTTTTATAATTAATCATAAATTCTAGTATATTTGCAAATTCAAAATGGTGGTTGTAGCTCAGTTGGTTAGAGCGCCTGATTGTGGTTCAGGAGGTCGGCGGTTCGAGACCGCTCTTCCACCCTTTTAAAATCAAAGGATTACAGAAATGTAGTCCTTTTTTTATTGCCAGTGATTAGACAGTTAAAGATAGCAAAAAGAGTCTAAATAGATGTTTTCTGCCAGTAAATAGACAGTTAAATCCCAAAAAATTCCAACCTAAAGCTTTCAAATCAGACCCCCCATACCCAAAATTAAATCCACTTTTTTTTATAGGGTAATGTTCGCATAATGGTATATAACCCATAGATTCCATGTATTTAAAAGAGCCGAATTCAATCATTATTATAAAAACATGATTTTCAAAAATGAACAAAAAATGGCTAAAAAAATCAAAAAATGAACAAAAATGAGTCAAAATTGACTAAAAACATCAAAAAAAGACCAAAAATTGAATATTTTGATTTGTCAAAAAGCCCTTTAAACCATTTCTAGTTAGGCAACCTTTAAATCCAATCATTAACTGGGCTTAACTAGGTTATGTGGGAATACTTTTGTTTGGGATTATAAATGGGAGGATAGGTATAACCCTTTATCTCTTTGTTTAAACTATTTCTTATTCTCATAGTTCATCATATCTACTAAATCCCAACCATCTTCATATTCTATTGTTTCAAGTAATTTAGAGACTTCAATATTAAATCCTTCATTATTTAATGCATCAGCGGTCTCTTTCCATTTGTTGTAAGCTCCTTTATCTGGAAAAGCTGTGATCTTTTTTCTCTCAAAGGAGCTAAGTACTCATACTTAAAGCCCTGAAGTAAACCTGCAGACATCCAAGTATGTTGAAGAAATTCTGTGCTCATTATAACCGCTGATGTAGCTTTGATAAATGATCAAACTTGGTCTGTGGCAATTCTAAATGCAGTTGAGTCTGCTAAACTTACAATAATAAATGAGGGTCTTTTTCTTTCATACATGCTTAAAAAAAGTGAGTTAGGTTGTTGAAACAATTTTGTACATTAAATTGATAAATTAGATATTATAAAAAAGCTACATCTTTTTTT
>CAJWAE010000061.1 GCA_913020075.1 uncultured Flavobacteriaceae bacterium | reverse complement strand
CTAAAAGAAACAAAACGCACACAGGTACTTAAACAGTTTAGCCATGCAGCGTACTCGCTCCCTCGCTACAAGTATATTAGAAGACAGTTCCAACAAGAAGCCTAACAGTTAGAAGATAGAATAGACTCGTAATAGGATAGTCTAGACAGCCTACTCTGATAATGTAACCGGGTCTAAAGTAAACCTACCTATGCCTAAGCCTAACAAAGGGACTGAATAGATGTTTTTTGAGCTTTTCTCTGCTTTTTATAACTTTTGCTGTAGCACAAGATAGTGAAAAAGGGACTCCAGAGCCAACATTTGACTTTGAAGGTTCTATTGATACTTATTTTAGAGCTAGCTTTTCAGAGGACCCTGTTGCTCCCGCAACTTCATTTGCAGACTTAAATGGTTTTGCATTAGGAATGGCCAATTTTATTGTCGCTTATAAAGGAGAAAAATCAGGATTTATCGCTGATGTTGTCTTCGGACCAAGAGGCTCTGATGCTGTTTTTGGATCAAAAGGAAATTCATCTGAAATGCTAAATCAGTTATACTTATATTATAAAGTAACTGATAAGATTAAAATAACTATGGGTAATTTTAATACTTTTTTGGGATACGAAGTAATATCTCCAGTAGCAAATTTTAATTATTCTACGTCATACATGTTTTCTTATGGACCTTTTTCTCACACTGGAGTTAAAGCAGACTTTTCAATTTCAGATAAAGTTTCTTTAATGGTTGGTATCTTTAACCAAACTGACCAAACCGAAGCTAACTACGATCGCTACAGCGCCTTTGGAGCACAATTGGGCCTATATGGTCAATATATTAACCTTTTAACAGGTGATAATTATACTCAAATAGATTACACAGGAGGCTTTGATTTAGGAGATAGTTTCTTTATTGGAATTAATGCTACTTCAGCAACTTTATCTGGCGATCAAGGATTTACAGGTATTGCTTTATACCCCCAACTAACTACTTCCAATAGTTTTGCTATTGGTTTAAGAGGAGAATTTTTCTCTGAAACAGATGGATTTGGAGCTTTGGCTAATAATGGAGACACTGATAACTTCTCTTTAACACTAACAGGAAGCTACTCTGCAGGGAATTTCATTTTAAAGCCTGAATTCAGAATAGACTCTGCTTCTGATGAAATATTTGCTATCTCACCATCAGAAACTGCTGATAGCTTAGCTTCATTTGTGATTGCTGCAATTTATTCTTTCTAAAATTAATAGAATGGCTTATATTCAAATAAGTAAATTCATAAATATTTAAATTAAAAATCATGAAAAAAATTGAGGCTATAATCAGAAAATCAAAGTTTGATCAAGTTAAAGAAGCTTTACACAACGTAGAGGTTAATTTTTTTAGCTATTGGGATGTAACAGGCGTAGGTAACGAAAAAGAAGGTCATGTGTATCGTGGTATAAGTTACAGTACTTCTGAAATCCAAAGACGCTATTTATCGATCATAGTAAATGATGACTTTGTTCAACCCACTATTAATGCCATTCTTAAATCTGCAGCTACTGAAAAAGTTGGAGATGGAAAAATATTTGTTCTTCCTGTTGAAGAGGTATACAGGATTCGTACCGGTGAAAAAGGCGGTAAATCTTTAAATTAAAAACTGAAAAAAATATTTATGGAAAGTACTTCACTTTTTACTGCTAATAATGTATGGATGATGACATGTACTGCACTTGTCTTTTTCATGCACTTAGGTTTTTCATTTCTAGAGATAGGATTAACCCGTCAAAAAAATGCTGTTAATATTATATTTAAAAACTTCTTTGTAATCACTGCTGGACTTCTACTTTACTGTATTGGAGGTTTCAACTTAATGTATCCTGGATTTGAAGAAGGTTCCATGGGTTTTTTGAAGTTTGCTGGTTTTGGAATAACTGCTCCAGAGATAGGTATGTTTGCTGAGTATGCTAATGGAGGTTATACTTGGTGGACTGATTTTTTATTTCAAGGAATGTTTGCTGCTACTGCAGCAACAATAGTTTCAGGAGCAGTTGCTGAACGTATAAAGTTAAAAAGTTTTATGATTTTTACAGTTATATATGTTGGTTTAGTTTATCCAATTATTGGTTCATGGAAATGGGGCGGAGGATTTTTAGATCAGATGGGTTTTTACGACTTCGCAGGCTCTACTTTAGTTCATTCTCTTGGAGGTTGGGCTGCCTTAATCGCTGTTTATTTATTAGGAGCAAGGATTGGGAAATTCAGCAAAGAAGGAAAACCCAATGCTATACCTGGTCATAATATTCCACTTGCATCAGCAGGGGTTCTAATCCTATGGCTTGGATGGTTTGGGTTTAACGGAGGATCCGTGCTGTCAGCTGATCCAGAACTGACCTCTTTAACCTTAGTTACAACATGTCTATCTGCTGCAGCTGGAGGAGTTTCTTCGGCACTATTTTCCAACATACTATATAAGAATTTTGATCTTACTATGTTTATGAATGGCATATTAGGAGGACTTGTTGGAATTACAGCTGGTGCAGATCAGATGGGTCCTACAGAAGCTATCCTCATAGGCTTAATTGCCGGTATTTTCATAGTTCTAGGAGTAGCTCTTGTCGATAAATTAAAGTTGGACGACCCTGTAGGAGCAATAGCTGTTCATTTAATTTGTGGTGTATGGGGAACCCTTGCTGTAGGAATTTTTGGAGCTATGGCAGGTTTAAACCAGTTTTTAATTCAACTCATTGGGGTAGCAATTGTAGGTGCATTTTCAGTTATTTCATCTTTAATAATATTATATATAATAAAAGTCACTATTGGACTAAGAGTAGATCCAGATGAAGAGATGAAAGGTCTTGATCTTTCTGAACACGGCATGGATGCTTATGCAGATTTTAGACTAAATCAACATTAAAATAATAAATTAAATCGTATGTTTTTTTATTTATTAAAAATCATCTTTAACTTAAGCTAAAAATATTTTTTTTATTTATCTTAATAAAAATATAATTTATGAGATCACTATTATTTTCAATGCTATGTCTTTTTTCTCAAACAAATGTAGCGCAAAATCAAAATTCCTCCTCAGCAGAGGGACCCTTTTCACAGCTTATTATTCGCGGAGCTACTCTTATTAATGGAAATGGCTCTCCCCCAATAGGTCCAGTTGATATAAGCGTTGAAAACGATCGTATAACCGCAATCGATGTAGTAGGTTATCCAGGTGTTCCTATAAAAGACTCAAGAAGACCTAAGCTTAAAACAGCAGGAAAAGAAATTAATGCTAGTGGTATGTACGTATTACCTGGATTTATAGATATGCATGGACATATTGGAGGTGTTTCACAAGGAGCAGATTGGGAATATGTTTTTAAATTATGGTTAGCACATGGAGTCACCACAGTTCGTGAGCCTAGTGGTAGAGGTGTCGAATTCGCTGTTAACCTGAAGAAAAAAAGTAAGAAAAATCAAATTATCGCTCCTAGAATATTAGCTTACACTGGCTTTGGACAGGGAAGCAAAAATCCAATAAATACTGAAGAACAGGCTAGAGAATGGGTGCGTCAAAATGCAAAAAATGGTGCTGATGGTATTAAGTTTTTTGGTGCAGCACCTAAAATAATGAGTGCTGCATTAGATGAAAATAAAAAAATAGGTCTCCGTTCTGCTTCACATCATGCTCAATTAAGTGTAGCAAGATGGAATGTACTGCATTCTGCACGTGCTGGACTGACAACTATGGAACATTGGTATGGACTTCCAGAAGCTCTATTTGAAGATCGTACCGTTCAGGACTATCCTTTGGACTATAATTATCAAAATGAGCAACATCGGTTTGGAGAAGCAGGAAGACTATGGAAACAAGCCGCAGCTCCTTATTCAGATCATTGGAATAAAGTGATGAATGAACTTATAGATCTTGATTTTACTATGGTACCCACTTTTAATATTTATGAAGCAAGTCGGGATTTACATAGGGCGAGAAGAGCAGAATGGCATGAGGAATATACACTACCATCACTATGGCGCTTTTATCAACCTAGTAAAATATCTCACGGCTCTTATTGGCATTTCTGGGGAACAGAAGAAGAAGTTGCTTGGAAAGAAAATTTTAAGCTTTGGATGACCTTTATAAATGAATATAAAAATCGTGGGGGAAGAGTCGCAACAGGGTCTGACTCAGGATTTATTTTTCAACTATATGGTTTTGCATATATAAGAGAAATGGAAATGCTTCGTGAAGCAGGTTTTCATCCTCTAGAAATCATAAGGTCTGCAACACTAAACGGAGCAGAAGCACTTGGAATTGAAAATGAAACGGGTTCAATAGAGATTGGAAAAAGCGCAGATTTTGTTATAATTGAGGAAAATCCCTTACAAAACTTTAAAGTACTATATGGAACAGGGGCTATAAAATTGACAAAAGAAAATGAAGTTGTTCGTGTCGGAGGAGTAAAATTTACGATTCGTGAAGGAGTTGTGTATGATGCTAAAAAACTTTTAGAAGAGGTTAAAACGATGGTAGACCAAGCCAAACTCAAAGAAGATTATAGCATAAAACAACCCGGAAAAAAATAAAAAGGGTTTTATTTAGTTAATCACTCAAAAGAAACTTGAGTAGCTTAGAATTAAATTGATCATATTGATCAATATTTACCACATGTCCAGAACCGTTTAGAGTAATAAGTTTTGAATTGGAATGATCTGTGATTATTTTTTTTACAAAAGACAAAAACATATAATCCTGATTACCCATTATATATAGGGTAGGGATCTTAATATCTAATGATCTTATTTTATTCAAAACAGGAAGGATATTAGATGTAAGTGTGTACCATTTTTTAAATTCATTATGGGAAATTCTTTTAGCCTCTTTAATAAACATTGACCTTGATTTTCGATGAGCTTTGTAAGGCATTATGACATATGCTAAAAAAGTGTAAATCCAAATAAAAGGCAATACACTCTGTGTGAGTTTACATAAAAACATCAAAAGTCTTGACTGTAAATTCAAATTTAATATAGCGCCTCCAAGTGCAATTTTTTCAATACGAATCTCATGTTTTTGAACCATTTTTTGAATCAAAATACTTCCTAAGGAAATTCCAACGAAATGAGATTTTTTAATCAAATTATAATCTAATACTTCAATAATATCATCAATTATTAAATCAAATGTATACTTTGTCCCATCGGGAGAAGGAATCGATTTTCCGTGACCTCGAAGATCAATTAATAAAATATTAAAATAGGTTTTAAAAAAGTGCACTTGATTGAACCATATAGAGGAACTTCCTCCAGCTCCATGGATAAAGGTGATCCATTTTTTGGAATTATTCTCAGAGTTATATTTAATATGGTGTAACACTAAATAATTCCTTTTTTATTTAAATGAAATTCCATTTGTTTCTGAAGAGACTCAGCTTCTTCAGAAGCAGCATTTGCGAAATCGAGACCTTGGGATTTGTATAAAATACCTCTAGATGAATTTACCAACAAGCCACAGCTATCATTCATCCCTGAATCAACTACCTCAGCTAGACTCCCACCCTGAGCACCAATACCAGGAACTAATAAAAAAGAATTTGGTATAATTTCTCTTATTGACTTTAATGATTCAGCTTTGGTTGCCCCTACTACATACATTAATCGTTCTGAATTATTCCATTTTAAACTAGTTTTTAATATTTTTTGATAAAGAAATTGATCTTTTTCCTTGGTAAATTGAAAATCAGAAGCACCTTCATTTGAAGTTAATGTTAATAAAATTGCATGTTTACCTTTAAATGAAAGGAAAGGCTCTACGGCGTCACGTCCCATATATGGTGCCACTGTAACAGAATCAACTTTATATGTTTCAAAAAATGCTTTGGCATACCTAGTTGCAGTATTACCAATATCTCCTCTTTTAGCATCTGCAATTGTAAAATGGTTTGGATATTTGTTGTTTAAGTATTGCATCAATTTATCAAAAGCTTCCCAACCTTCAAGGCCATAAGATTCAAAAAAAGCTAAATTAGGCTTATAAGCTACAGCATAAGAATGAGTTGCATCAATAATAGCTTTCGCAAAAGTAAAAATAGGATCTTTGCCTTTTTTTATATGAGAGGGAATTTTATCTAAATCAATATCAAGCCCTACACATAAAAATGATTTTTTTTTCTTTATCTGTTTGAATAGTTCTGCTATTGTCATAGGTACTCCCCTTCTTCTTTAAGTTTTTCCGTATTTTGATATAATTGTAACTCATTAATTAATTTAGCAACATCACCATTTATTATATTTGGAAGATCATATAAAGTTAAACCGATACGATGATCTGTAACCCTTCCTTGAGGGTAATTGTAGGTTCTTATTTTTGCAGAACGATCACCTGAAGAAACTAGAGAATTTCGTTTTTCAGAATCTAAAGCTAATTTTTTAGAAAGCTCAAGCTCATAAAGTCTAGAACGTAATACCTTTAAAGCCTTATCTTTATTTTTATGTTGAGATTTTTGATCTTGGCATTGAGCCACAATTCCTGTTGGCTCGTGGGTTAACCGCACTGCTGAATATGTCGTGTTTACTGATTGACCTCCAGGACCGGAAGAACAGAAATAATCAACACGAACTTCATTCATGTCGATTTCAACGTCAAATTCTTCTGCTTCAGGAAGAACCATTACAGTGGCTGCTGATGTATGAACTCTACCCTGAGTTTCGGTCTGAGGTACACGTTGAACTCGGTGTACTCCAGATTCATACTTTAGCGTTCCGTATACGTCCTGCCCAGAAACTTCAAAAATAATTTCTTTAAAACCTCCTGCAGTTCCATCGCTTGAATCAACAAAACTAACTTGCCATTTTTTACTCTGACAATATTTAATATACATTCGATATAAATCTCCTGCAAAGATACTAGCTTCATCTCCTCCGGTTCCAGCTCTAATTTCCATTACAATATTTTTAGCATCCTCAGGATCTCTAGGAATCAACAATAGTTTAATTTCCTCTTCTAATTGAGGTAATTTATCTTTGGAAGATTCGAGTTCCATTTTTGCCATTAAAATCATTTCTTCGTCGTCTTCGACTTTTATTAGCTGTTCAGCTTCTTGAATGTTGGAGGTGAGAATTTTATGATCTTCGATCTTTTCGACCATGACAGACAGATCCTTGTATTCCTTATTAATTTGGATATAACGTTTTTGATCAGAAATAATATCTGGTTGAATGATTAAGTCCGAAACTTCATCAAAACGCTGTTGGATAATTTGAAATTTTTCTAACATATAAATACAAATTTACAAATTGTCATTAAATTATTTTATTAAAACAATGGAATAACTAACTATTAATAAATCTTCCATTTTATATAACATAAACGAAGGTAATTCAATTCCAAAATCACTGGCTAGTAGATTCAACTCTCCATCAAAGGAAATTTCATTATTATTTACTCTAAAACTTGACGAAAAGATTTTATTTATCTTAACTCCGTGAAATTCCAGAGACCCATTAAGGGTTGCTGTTTTATTTTTTATATTAATAGATTCAGAATAGAATTTAATTTCCGGGAATTGAAGTGCTTCCAATACTTCTAAAGAATGTGAATCTCTTCCGGAGTTTTTACTATCAAAATCTCTTACATATATTAAAAGAGCGATTTTATCAATTTTTAAAAATTGATTTGAGGATACAGCCAGTCCATTTATTTTTCGATTGATTCCTGTCCATTCATGTAGTACATGCTTTCCTTCATATTTAATAAATGACTTTTTAGTGTCTATTTTCCAGTTAGTTTTTTGTCCATAAGAAAATGAAAAAGCAAAAATTAAAATAATCGATAATTTTTTGTTGAGCATAATTAAAATTTAAATACTAGCATTGCTGTTGCAAAACTTCCTACTGCAGTATAAGCAGAGATTCGATGAATTTTTTTATTTTTATTAGCAAAAATATTCGTTGCTAACATTGCAGAAAAATGTATAGAAGCTAAATATTTATGAGCTTTTATGGAACTTAGTCCTTTTGTTTTTTCATTTGTTATTGGAGGTGGTGCAAAAAGTGAAAGTCCTGCCCCAGTAAAGTAACTAATCGATGTTAAATTACCAATAAATTTGTGGGTATCATATAGCTTATAATTTCCTGTATAAAGTTGAGATCCAATAATACCCTGAGCTAACATACCTGCCAAAGTAGCATAACCTATTAACTGATGTAATTTTAACATTTTTCTTCGTGTTTTAAGTTCTTTTTCTCTTTGTTTTAAATTAAGGGGTGACCACCCTGTCCTTCGAAATAAACCTTTTTTTCCCCATAATAGGCGTTGAGAAAAGATAATTCTGTCAGGCAATAAAGAGTTATCTACTTTATTTTCACTTCGTAACGATCTAAATAAGTCTTCATCTTGGGAATAACAAGATGACATAACCAATAAGAAAAAAAATAATTTATACATTTTAAAAGAATTAATCGTATTCAAAGGTTCCAAGAACTGAGTCTATGGTCAATTTTTTATTTTCGGAAGCTTCAACTCTTCCAATAATTTGGGCATCAATATCGAAAGATTTGGAAATTGATATAATTCTATCCGCTATCTCAGGCTCTACATAAAGTTCCATTCTGTGTCCCATATTAAAAACTTGATACATCTCTCTCGCTGAAGTTCCTGATTCTTTTTGAATCAACTTAAATAAAGGAGGAATTGGAAAAAGATTATCCTTTATAACATGGAGAGAATCAATAAAATGCAATACTTTGGTTTGTGCACCACCACTACAATGTACCATTCCACTTATTAATTTACGACCCACATCATTAAATATTTTTTGAATCACAGGCGCATATGTTCTAGTTGGTGAAAGTACTAATTTTCCTATATTTATCGGAACACCTTCCAAAGTTTCAGTAAGTGACTTTGATCCTGAATAAATTAAATCATTTGGAAGATTTGGATCAAAACTCTCAGGAAATTTATTTACTAAATTTTTGGAAAAAACATCGTGTCTAGCTGAAGTTAGACCATTACTCCCCATTCCTCCATTGTATTCTGACTCATAGATAGCTTGACCTGATGAAGATAAACCGACTATAACATTGCCTACTTTAATATTGGCATTGTTTACAATATCTTTTCGGGCGATTCTAGCTGTAACAGTAGAATCTACAATAATTGTCCTAACAATATCACCAACATCAGCTGTTTCACCTCCTGTGCTAAAAACAGAAACACCCCAATCGTTTAATCTCTTTAATAATTCTTCAGTTCCTTCTATTATGGAAGCAATAACTTCTCCTGGAATATGGCTCTTATTTCGTCCAATAGTTGAAGATAAGAGAATGTTTTTAGTAACGCCAACACAAAGCAAATCATCAATATTCATTATTAATGCATCCTGGGCAATTCCCTTCCAAACCGAAAGATCACCAGTCTCTTTCCAATATATATATGCAAGAGCTGATTTTGTTCCAGCACCATCAGCATGCATTACAATGGCATGCTCTTCACTTCCAGTAATAACATCGGGAATAATTTTGCAAAATGCTTTTGGAAATATACCTTTATCAAGGTTTTTTATTGCATTATGTACATCTTCTTTTTGAGCTGAAACGCCTCTTTGGTTATACCGATTGGACATAATTAAATTTTAAATAAAAATAGTTCTTTCTCAATAATTGAATTGTCATAATATTATATAGTTATTAACCAGTAAAAAACAATTCTCTAAATTTAGCGAATGGACATGAAGCATCATCTGCAATAAACTCAAGTTAATCTAAATGATGAAGTAAATTTGTTTAAAAAAGGAAGTTCTTTATTACAGTAATCGAGTGCTTTTTTATGAAAGTCCAAAATCGTATTTTCTTTTATTCGTGTTTTTAATATTTCTAAAAATACATTACTGATTCCTGTGATGTGATTAAAATAGGCTTTAAAATTAATATTTATTCACTGAAGTGATCCTTGAAGTTTTATTCATAGTTTTTTTTCTTAACATTTTTGATTAAAGTGTTTTGAAACAAATCGCCGATGTTTCTTAATTGAATTTCTTCAATAGAAATGTACTTTTATAAATCTACTTGATGTTGAATGATAAATTCTTTTTAAGTAATAACTACTAAATTATTAAATATTTGTTAGTTAAAATTGAATAAATTAAATAATATTAA
>CAJWAE010000060.1 GCA_913020075.1 uncultured Flavobacteriaceae bacterium | reverse complement strand
AAATTGTTTTAGCTCCTTGAACTTGTGGATTTATATTATGATATATCTCTAAAAATTGCGAAATCCAGTTAGCAATACCTTGTTCGGTTCCTACATAACAAAAGATGGCCAAAAAATATAACAAAACCATTGGATTTTTTAATAAAACTAAATGAGTTTGAATAGCTCCAGCTTTTTCATCTTCTTTTTTTTCAACAAGGGGTAATTTGGAAAGGAATATTATAATTACCATTATAAATGATATTATGGCAAAAATCCAATAAAGAGAGATCCATTCCATTTCAGGAATTTTCACAGTATTTAAAAGTCTAATTATCCAATTATCTGATTGAGCTTGATCTGTTACATTGTTAATTATATAAGAATATATCAATGGACTTATAAAGGATGCTAATCCAAAAAATAATTGACCTAATACAGAATTAAAAGCAAACTCTTTCTCACCTCCTATTGTTCTAAGAAGTGGATTTATAGCTACTTGAAGCATAGCCATTCCAGTTCCAATCAAAAAAAGAGAAACAAGATAAAATGAATAAGTCCCCGTATAGGCAAATAAAAATGCTCCAAATGAGGATATTAAAAATGCAATTATCATTATCCTTTTTTCTCCAAAAGTTTCAATTAAGAAACCTGATGGAATTGACATTACACCATAAGCCACAAAAAAAGAAAATGGAATAAAAGAAGCCATTTTAAGGCTTAGCCCAAAGCTTTTTATGATGTCAGGGACTAGGGGACCTATGATGTTGGTCAAGAATGAAATAACAAAAAAGATTATAAGTATTAGACTTATAAGAAATGGATTTTTTTTCATGTTGTTTTATTTTTATTTTTTTTTCTGAGTATTCAATTCCCATCTAACCTGAAAAAATATATTCTTATGCATAGTATTTAAAAGTATATAATTATAATCAATCTATTGATAGCTTTAAACATGAATATATAAAATCTCCTAAACTTAATTAGAGGGTTTAAATAATATATCCAATAATTAAGTTTAAGGGGTTTTTATATCTTGTAATTTCTTAAAACTACAATAATGAAAAAGTTTTTAATATTTTTTGGATTGATTTTTTATTTCTGTCCTGCTCAAAACTTAAAAGTAAATAAAGATAGACTTGAATCAAGCTGGAAAGAATTAAAGAATTTTGGAGTTAATCGATCTACAAATGGAAATAATCGAATTGCTTTCAGTGAATATAATATTGAAGCATTGGATTATTTAGAAAAAAAACTAAATCGAATGGGTTTAGAAACTAATAGAGATGCAGCAGGAAATTTAATAGCTTTAAAAAAAGGAAAAAACAACAATCTTAAACCAATTGCTTTTGGTTCGCACATTGACGCTGTTCCTAATGGTGGTCACTATGATGGACAAGTTGGAGTATTAGGAGCAATCGAATGTCTTGAAGTAATTATCGAAAATAAAATCATTACATCTCATCCGCTAGAACTTATAATTTTTTCAAATGAAGAAGGAGGTGTATTTGGATCAAGAGCCATTGCAGGATCTCTAACTAATGAATCACTAAAAGTGATTACAGCATCGGGTTTAACTAATTATGAGGGTATAAAAAAACTTGGTGGTGATCCAAATAATTTACTTAAAACAAAAAGAGAATTTCAAAGTTTACATGCATTTATTGAACTTCATATAGAACAAGGAAGTATTCTTTATGATGAAAAAATTGATATAGGAATTGTCGAAGGTATTGTAGGTATAAGATGGTGGGATGTTCAAATAATGGGCTTTTCTAATCATGCAGGTACTACTCCTATGAACAAAAGAAAAGACGCCATGTTAGCAGCAGCTCAATTTATTTTAGGAGTTAATGAAATTGTTAAATCAATTCCAGGAACTCAGGTTGGAACAGTTGGTAGAATTAAATCTTTTCCTGGTGTTCCAAATGTTATTCCAGGAAAGATCATTTTAAGTCTAGAATTAAGAGATTTAAACGAAAATAAATTGGACAGTATTTTTAATTTAATTGAAAATAATGCAAAAAAAATCGCAAAAGAAACACGGACTAGCTTTTCCTTTAACTCTATTCCTATTGGTAAATCTGCTTTTACAGATACTATTATTCAAAAAATAATTAAAGATCAAGCTGTTGAACTCAATCTAAAAACAAAACTTATGCCTAGTGGTGCTGGGCATGATGCTCAAGAAATGATTCATGTAGCACCAACAGGTATGATTTTTATTCCAAGCAAAAATGGAATTTCTCATTCTCCCGAAGAGTTTTCATCAATAAACGATATGAAAAACGGTACTCAACTTCTGTTAAGAACGATTTTAAAAATAGACAAAATAGATTTATAAATATTTTCCACACACTATTTTTATAATATTATAAAAGGTCTTTATAACACTAAAGAAAAAATTTAAAAATATTATAGAGTTTGGACTTTGTTCAATTCTCTTGTAAATATTTATTTATCTTCCCAATAATCATAGACTACAAAATTTGATATATAATCATCCCAATATTTTTTACCAAATTCTAAATGCTTAGGGTGAGGTAAGTAAATTGAATCTCTGTCATATTCAGAGTTAAACTTCATTGAAAGAGCATACATAAACCCTCTATCAAATCCCTCAGGAGAAATATTTTTAGAGAATAAAAGGTCCTCAACGACATTAATGGAATTTAAAAATTTATATGCTTCATTTTCAAAAATTGCAGGGCTAACATTATCTTTAAATTTCAATAAAACAAGATGAATTAGTTCTTTATTTTCTTTGCTATTTTTATTTTTTTTCTGTGCAAATCCCAACATAGGAATAAGTAGAGAAATTATAATAAATTTCTTCATGTGACTAAAATATAAAAAATCTAAAGTAAATTAAAAATTTAGGTTAATCATTTACCAACTATTTAATCAATCGATTAATTTTTTTGTTTTGATCACTTGGTCTTCTTTTAGGTAAAAATCTAAAAATTTTTTGATTTTACTATATCCTTCAAGCTGATTTTCTCTCTTTCTGAATCCATGACCTTCATCTTCAAAAACAATATATTCTACTGGCACTTCATTCTTTTTCATGGCATCAACAATTTCATCAGATTCAACTTGCAGTACTCTTGGATCATTTGCTCCTTGAAGAACTATAACGGGATTTTTTATATTTCGTGAATGGAAAAGAGGTGAAATGCTTTTAAGCCTAATTGAATCTGTTGAAAAAGGGTCACCTATTTCGTTATAAAGAGCATTTCGGCTAGCTTCCCAATAAGGAGGTATCGATTTTAAAGTTCTAATCCAATTTGTTACTCCAAAAATATTTACACCTACTTTAAATTCTTCAGGAGTGAATGTCATAGCTGCCATTGTCATATATCCACCGTAACTTCCACCGATAATTCCAATTCTATCTCCATCAATATAATCTAATTTTTGTAAATATTTTTTACCCCATATACAATCTTGAAGGTCTTTTTCACCATGATTTTTATCATCCAATTTATAAAAACTCTTTCCATATCCACTACTTCCTCTGTTGTTTACAGCTAGTATAGCATAGCCTTGATTTGTCAAGTATTGAATTAATGGATTGAAATTTATTCTAGATTGACCTCCAGGTCCACCATGAACCCAAACCAAAGCAGGAACTTTATTTTGAAATGATGCTTGTTTAGGTTTATATAAGATTGCAGGTATTTCCAACTCATCAAAAGAGGGGTATCGAATAACATCTGCAGAAACTAAATTATTAGGATCAATTTCAGGGTTGTTGCTTTTGGTTAATTGTTTTAAGTCTTTACTTTTGAAACTATAAACATAAAGATCATTAGGTTTTGTTGATGAGCCAATACTTAACCTAATTTTATTTTCACTTTTCGAAAAATCAACATCTGACACGCTAACATCAGCAAAAGTCGGAAAATAAACTTCTTTATTTAAAGTCACATCAAAAAGTTTAATGTTATTCTTTCCATCTTCATTTATGCCAATAACTCTGTATTTTTCACTTTCGCTTAAATAGCTATACATTACGTCCCAATTTGTTTCAAAGACCACTTTACTCTCTCCGGATTCAACAGAATACTTCATCAGATAACTGAATTCTTTTCCTGCATCAGTAATAAAGTATAAATGATTACTGTCGTTTGAGAATCCTGCACTAGAGTAACTTCCTTTATCAGTTGAAATCTCAATCATTTCATCAGTTTTCTTAGAGTATAGGAAAAAAACATTTTCGCTTGTTGTTATGTTTTTAGATAATAATAAATAGTTGTCATTGTTTGAAATTGAACTGACAGTAAAGTTTTCTTTATTTTCATAAATCATTTTAGTTTCCAATAAATCTATATTCATTTTGTATAAATCAAAAAATTTAGAGTCCCTATAGTTTGACAGGTAATAAAGAGATTTTTCATCATCAGACCATTTATAAAAACTTGCTTTTTCATTTTTCCCCGGTGTTAAGTCAATTACTGTATCATTTTCTTGCTTTAGATACAAATGCGATATCTCATTTCCTCCTTTATCTGCTGAATATATAAAAGCTTTGGAATTTGGTATATAAGACTTTGCTATAAAAGATTCTTTGTTTGAGTTTGTTAACATTATTTTATTCCCACTTACTAAATCTACTTCATAAACATTAAAAATACCAGATTCATTACTACTGTAAAGTATTGATTTTTCATTGCTAGAAAAGTAACCTCCAGAAATTTTACTATTATTAAAAAAAGCTTCAATAGCATATTCTGGTATACCTATTTTTTTTTCTGTGTTACATCCAAAAAGACTTATAAATAAGAGTAAAGTGATTTTTTTCAAAGCATTAATTTTATAATGATTAAATATAATAAAAACCTATAAATCAAAAAATATAGATCCAATCATTTCCAATCGAGCAAATATCTATAAATATAATTTTTGTTTTTTAAATTGATATACAGGGCCATTCATTTTTTGATTTGATTATTAAATTAGTTTTGAAAATTATATCTAATAGACCTTAGGATTTTTTTATCTTTAATAAATTAACTTATTAATGATTCGTAAAAGTAAAGATTGGTGTGTTTATATTGTTAAGTGTTCCGATGGATCTTTATATACTGGAATTACAACAGAGCTAGATAGAAGAATTAGTGAGCATAACAATTCGATAAAGGGTGCCAAATATACAAGAACTCGAAGGCCAATTCATTTAGTACATTCTGAGGCACTTAAAGATAGATCATCAGCATCAAAAAGAGAGAGCTACATTAAAAAACTATCTAGAATCGAAAAATTAAAATTGATAACAGTTAAGCTATATTAAGTAATTAATTAAATTA
The DNA here is from genome assembly GCA_913020075.1 of uncultured Flavobacteriaceae bacterium. Classification (GTDB taxonomy): domain Bacteria; phylum Bacteroidota; class Bacteroidia; order Flavobacteriales; family Flavobacteriaceae; genus MS024-2A. The sequence continues at coordinate 5,017 of CAJWAE010000060.1, read as the reverse complement.
TTTTGAAGGGTAATATTAAAAACAAAATAGTGGAAAAATAAAAAAGATTGCCAGAAAAAATTCAACCTCTAAATATTATCATTTAGTGAATTTAAAACCTAAAGAATTTGATAGAAGTAGAAGCATCAGCTAGAATTTGTTTTTTTGGAGATCATCAAGATTATCTTAATTTACCCGTAATTTCTGGTACAATTGATCGAAAAATTAAAATTAAAGCCGTTCCGAATAATAAATGTAATTACTTGATTCAATTACTTGATTTAAATCAAGTAATTGAAATTAACCTTAATCAAAAGTTAAATAAAATTGATACTGAGGATTACTATCGATCATCTATTTCAGTATTGCAAAAATCAGGGGCTGTTTTTCAAAAGGGATATAATATTGAAATTTCAGGAAAAATCCCAATTAATTCAGGTATTTCCAGTTCTTCAGCATTGGTTGTTGCTTGGATTCGTTTTTTGGTTCAATCTCAAGAAGATTCAAAACCAGTTTCCAAAGAACAAATAGGAATGTGGGCTTATGAGTCTGAGGTTTTATTCTTTGATCAACCAGGAGGATTGATGGACCAATATACAATAGCTCAAGGAGGTTTATTATATATTGATACTCGAACGGGAAAAAGTACCAGATTAAATAATCATTTAGGCAAGTTAATCATAGTTGAATCAGGTATTTCAAAACAAACCTCAGCTGTCCTTAAAAAAGCGCGGGTATATGCTCAAAATGCTATTGAGAATGTTAAGTTAATTAATGATTCTTTTGATATTCATTCTGCTGGAGTTAAAGATTACGAAAAATATGCTCCTTATGTTTCTGTAAAATATTTAGATCATTGGTTTGCTGCAATTCATAATCATATATTAACTCAAAAAGCAAAAAAGATACTCCTAGATAAAAAAGGAGATATAGTAACTTTGGGTAAATTGATGAATGAACACCAAAATATTTTAGATCAACGTATACAAAATACACCTGAAATAATGCAAAAACAGATGAGCTCTGCAATAAACGCTGGCGCTTTGGGGACAAAAATTATTGGTTCGGGTGGAGGAGGATGTATGGTAGCAATGGTAACAGTCGAATCAAAACAGAAAGTTATAGATGCTTTTCTGTCTGAAGGGGCTTTAGCAGCTTATGAGGTAAAACTAAACTCTTATTAAATAAAGAAATGAATACTTTAATTATCATGGCAGGAGGTGCCTCTTCAAGAATGAAGCGTTCTATAGAAAACGTTAAACTTTCTGAAAGTGACAAAGCAGTTGCACTAAAAGCTCATAAAAGCTTGATTCCTCTTGGGTTGAATAAAAAACCTCTTTTGTTTTACCTTATTTCTAATGCAGTTCTAGCTGGCTATAAAGAGGTTTATTTAATTACCAGTCCTGAAAACAAAGCGTTTAAAGCTGAGGTTGGAATTAAGTCACAAAATAATTACTACGCAGGAGCCGAAGTTCATTATGCAATACAGAATATACCTGAAGGTAAAAAAAAACCATTAGGAACATCTGATGCAATCTTGCAAGCTATGGATCAATATCCTATTTTAAAAAGAATTCAATTTTCAATATGCAACGGTGATAACCTTTATTCTACTACTGCTATGAAATTACTTAGAATGAAACGTAAAACTCCACATGCTACAATAGGTTTTGCCCGCACGGGTATGCGTTTTTCAAATGAACGTATTTCTAAATTTGCAGTTATATCAGTTGATTTACAAGGATATTTAGAACAAATTATAGAAAAGCCTGATACTAAAACAATTGAAACATTTAAAGATAAATTGGGTGAAACTAGATTGAGTATGAATATTTTTAGCTTTGATGGTAAATTAATATATCCTTATCTTAAAAATTGTCCCATAAATATTGAAAGGGGCGAAAAAGAGCTGCCAGAAGCAGTACGAAGAATGATTAAGGATTTTCCGAAACAATTATTTTGTTTTCCTCTTTCAGAACATTTACCTGATTTAACATCAGCAGACGATATTAAAGATTTTTCTTTATTGTAATATAAAAATAAGCATAAGATAATTCCATTCTGCTAAGTTCCATTCAAAAAACTATTCAATGGGAGATTGAAAAACTAAGTCTCTAAATTATTTTTGGATGTCCACCGAATAACCAACTCTGTTTTAAAAACTTCTATCTACACTCATCCTTATTCAAACTCATTGGTTTTCATTTTAATGCACTATGAAAAAGATATAAAATAAAATATAAAAATATTAAAAATAAATTTTTGGCACATTAGCCTTATCTAGTAGATAATTACTGGCTGTATTATTGAAATTTTGTATTTGTTCTAGTTTCCAATCTTGGTCTTTATTTAGTTCTTTTGCTAATAGTTCTGCAACAACAGGTGCAGACTCAATTGCTATACGAGCATCTAAAAATAGTATTCGTATTCTCCTTGCTAAGAAGTCCTCTACAGTTCTCGCCATTTCATATCTTGCGGCCCAAACAACTTCTGCTTTTAAATAATTTGCGTTGAAGTGTATTTTTTCGCTCAACTCTATGTTTTCCTGTATTAATTTGTTTATTTCTTCCTGATCACTTCCGTATACAGATAAATGGTTATTTAAATTATGGATTTCATTTGCACCATGTATTTTTAAGTTTTTCGTAACACATTTTTTTTTCTGTAACATTCTAGCTTTTATAGCAAAGTCTATGGTGTCTTGTGCCATTTTTCTGTAAGTGGTCCATTTACCCCCTATAACTGAAATCAGTCCAGAATCGGAAGATACTATCTTATGGCCTCTTGATATCTCTTTTGTTTTTTTGGATTTTTCCTTTGGAGCAGCCAAAGGCCTTAAACCTGCAAATATACTGCGAACATCTTTCCGAGTCACTTTTTTAGATAGATAGGTATTGACATTGGAAAGGATAAAATCAACTTCCTTATCTAAAGCTTTGGGTTCAAGGCTGCTTTCGTTTAATAAGGTATCTGTTGTACCCACCACAACTTTTCCATGCCATGGTACTAGAAATAGAACTCTACCATCATCTGTTTTTGGTATCATAATGGCGTCCTTGCCAGGTAAAAAAGTATTATCCAAAACCAAATGAACCCCTTGGCTTGAACGCATAATACTTTTATTTGAAGATTTATCCATCTTTAAGATATCATCCACAAAAACACCAGTAGCATTTATTACTGTTCTCCCTTTTAGGCTATATTTTTTTTTAGTTTCAGTATCAATCGCAATTACACCGTTTACTGTTCCGTTATCGTTTTTTATCAATTCTTTCACCTTAAAATAATTCAATATAGTAGCGCCATGTTCTATACATGTCTGGGCGATATTTATGGCTAAGCGCGAATCATTAAATTGACCGTCTTGGTAGATTACACCTCCTTTTAATTTGTTTGAATTAATAGTTTTTATTCTTTCTAAAGTTTTAGATTTAGAGATAAACTTAGATTTACCAAGACTAAGTTTGCCTGATAAAAAATCATAAACTCTTAATCCGATAGAATAGAATACTAAATTCCACCAGCTGTAAGCAGGAATAATAAAAGATTGATTCTTTGCCAAATGGGGAGCGTTTTTTAAAAGTATATCTCTTTCATACAAAGCTTCTATTACTAAATCTATATTTCCTTGTGCCAAATAACGAACTCCACCATGTAATAGCTTGGTACTTCTGCTAGAAGTGCCTTTAGAAAAATCAGCTTGTTCTAATAATAATGTTTTGTATCCTCTGGAAATACCATCGAGTGCTATACCCAATCCTGTAGCTCCTCCACCTATTACAATTAAGTCCCAATCTAGCGTTATTTCTAATTGCTTTTTTATTGTACTTCTTCTAAACACTTCGCTATTCATTTTATTTCATTTCATTTTATTTCGAAATAATAACAAATTTAAAAAAAAATAGTAAAACGTAATATTTCGAAGTATAATAGGGTATTATTTAATTTTTTTAATAATAATTTATTTTATATATATATAGGGTTTAAGCGTACTTAGTTTCGTTTGATTACACTATATTTATTTTAATATAATTTTCATGAAAAGACATCAGACTATCCTTGATAAGTTAAATAAAGAAAAGCATATTGAAGTTTTAGATTTATGTATAGTATTGAAAGTTTCGGCAGTTACCATAAGAAAAGATTTGAAGCTATTGGAAGGAAAAGGACTTTTGTTCAGAACCCATGGAGGCGCTTCCTTAAAAAATCCTTACACAAACGAAAGATCAGTCATTGAAAAAGAGAAAATGGCCATAATCGAAAAAACTGGAATTGCAAATGCTGCCTCTACCCATATAGTAAATAACGATTCTATAATAATTGGCTCTGGGACAAGCGTTCAGGCTTTGGCCAAAGCTTTAGATCCTGAAAAGAGTTTAACAGTGGTAACTTCTTCTTTAAATGTATCTCTGGAGCTTAATAAGAATAAAAATATTAAAGTTTTACAACTCGGAGGCTTTGTAAGACAAAGTTCATTTTCTGTGATTGGAGATTACGCCATACAAATTTTCAAAGATGTGTCTTGTAGTAAATTATTTATAGGTGTTGACGGAATTGATCTGGAGTATGGTATAACAACTTCTAATTTGGATGAGGCTCGACTTAACCAGAAAATGATAGAATCAGCGAATAAATTAATCGTATTGGCTGATTCTTCTAAGTTTGGTAAGAGAAGTTTTGGAAAAATTTGTCCATTGAATAAGGTTGATTTAATCATAACGGATAAAGATATATCACAACAAATGTTAAAGAAATTAGAAAATAAAGGAGTTGGCATTCAAGTTGTTCTCTGAAAAAGGAAGAGGTACATTTAGTTTTATTTTTTAATAATAATTAATACTTTACTCTAATATATTACCCTCGATGTGAAAATAAAAGATGTACTAATGTTCAACTTATTTTTTTATTTTAGAAAGTCTTTTTCCTAATAAACCTATCTTCTTTAATAGTAATACATATCTTTATAATTCATAAATATAGATAGATTTTTTTTGCAACAGATAAAAACATATTTAGATCAAATAGCAACAATATCTAG
>CAJWAE010000059.1 GCA_913020075.1 uncultured Flavobacteriaceae bacterium | reverse complement strand
GTTAACTAATGCACACATTTATCATATATTTGGCTTACTTTTTAAAAATATGATTTTTTCAGATGAAATTTTTCAGATAATTATGAGGTAATGGACTTAATGGAAACGAAAATTGAGTATCTCAAAGGAGTGGGCCCTGAACGTTCCCGTTTACTTAAAGAAGAGTTGAATATTAAAACTTTTCAAGACTTACTTCATTTTTTTCCCAATCGATATATTGACCGTAGTCAGTTTCACCCCATAAATAAACTACCACAAAATAATTCAGAAGTTCAAGTCAAAGGAAAAATCACAAATATTCAATATGTTCAGCAAAAACGTGGAAAAAGATTGATTGCTTCTTTTGAAGATGAAACTGGATGTATAGATTTAGTTTGGTTTAGAGGTTACAAATGGATTCAAGAAAGTTTACGTTTAAATCAATCTTATGTAGTCTTTGGTAAAATAAATTGGTTTAAAAATCAAGCTAGTATTCCTCATCCCGAAATGGAATTGGAAAATGATTTTATGAAAGGAGTTAAAGCTGCTTTTTATCCAATATACCCATCTACTGATAAATTAATAAATAAAGGTATTTCACAGCGAGTAATTCAGAAAATTGTCGCGGGATTATTACAAGCTAAAAAAAAGGATTTTTCAGAGACTCTACCTCATTATTTACTTGAACATTTTAAATTAATCTCAAAGAAAGAAGCTTTATTTCAGGTACATTATCCATCTAATCAGAATTTACTTGGTCGAGCTCAAGCACGTCTTAAGTTTGAAGAGTTTTTTTATATGCAAATGCAATTAATTATTAAAAACCTTCAGCGCAAACAAAAAATAAAAGGACACGTTTTCTCTAAAGTAGGATCATATTTTCATATTTTCTTTAATAAGCACCTCCCCTTTTCTTTGACAGAAGCTCAAAAACGAGTTGTTAAAGAAATTAGAAATGATTTAGGGTCAGGAAGGCAAATGAATCGATTACTTCAAGGTGATGTAGGATCAGGGAAAACGATTGTAGCATTATTATCAATGATTATATCAATTGATAATGACTTTCAAGCTACATTGGTTGCTCCAACAGAAATACTTGCACAACAACATAATCAATCCTTAAAGAAACTACTGAAAGGAACTTTCATTAAAATTAGCTTACTCACTGGAAGTACTACAAAAAAGGATAGAGCACTAATTCATGCTTCCCTTGAAAATGGTGATTTAAATATTTTAATTGGAACTCATGCCGTTTTTGAAGAAAAAGTAAAATTTAAAAATTTAGGCTTAGCCATCATAGATGAACAACACAGGTTTGGAGTTGCACAACGTGCTAGGTTGTGGAGGAAAAATCAAATACCTCCTCATGTTCTTGTTATGACTGCTACTCCTATTCCTCGTACTTTAGCAATGAGTATTTATGGAGACTTAGATGTTTCAGTTATTGATACTCTTCCTCCAGGCAGAAAACCAATTAAAACTATTCATCGTTATGATAAAAACCGTCTAAGAATTTTTGGTTTTATTAAAGATCAAATCAAATTAGGAAGACAAATATATTTTGTTTACCCTTTAATAGAAGAATCAGAAAAATTGGATTATAAAGATTTAATGGATGGATATGAAAGTATTTCAAGAAGTTTTCCAACTCCAGAATACCAGATAAGTATTTTACACGGAAAAATGAAATCTGAAGATAAAGCCTACGAAATGGAACGTTTTATTAAAGGAAAAACGAAAATAATGGTAGCTACTACTGTAATTGAAGTTGGAGTTAATATTCCCAATGCCTCCGTCATGGTTATTGAAAGTGCAGAACGATTTGGTTTATCACAATTACATCAATTACGTGGTCGAGTTGGAAGGGGTTCAGACCAAAGCTATTGTATACTTATGAGTGGATCTAAACTTTCTGAAGGAGCAAAAACACGATTACAGACCATGGTTAAAAGTCAAGATGGATTTGAAATTGCTGAGGTAGATCTTAGACTTCGAGGGCCTGGAAACCTAATGGGTACCCAGCAGAGTGGAGTTCTAGAACTCAAAATTGCAGATCTTATAAAAGATTCAACTCTACTTAAAGCTGCAAGAGAAACTTCTAAAGAAATTTTAAATAATGATCCTGAACTAAAAAACGCTGAAAACCAGGTGATTAAAAGAACAATTTCTGCATTGTCAATTGATTCAAATATTTGGAATTTTATCAGTTAAATTTGAAAAATTAGATTCTTACATTTGCATAAACTAATTAGAAAAGAAACATTCCTTGAAAATATCTCATAACTGGCTACAACAGTTTATAAAAACTGATCTCCAAGTAGAAGAAATCTCTACGCTATTGACTAACCTTGGACTTGAAGTCGAGGGCTCACATTCTTTTGAAAGTATCAAAGGAGGGCTCAAAGGGGTTGTTGTTGGAGAAATTTTAAAGTGTGAACAACACCCCAATGCTGATCGACTAAAAAAAACTGAGGTTGATTTGGGAAATGATAATATTGTACCTATTGTTTGCGGTGCACCTAACGTTAAAAAAGGTCAAAAAGTTTTGGTTGCTACAGTCGGAACAATATTAAATATGCATGATGGGAAAACTTTAAAAATAAGTAAAAGTAAAATTAGAGGCGAAGTAAGTATGGGAATGATATGCGCTGAAGATGAGTTGGGATTAGGAGATAATCATGATGGAATATTAGTGCTAGAAAACATACATAAAAAAGGAACACTTGCTGCAGAAATTTTTGATGTTGAATTAGATACTGTTTTCGAAATTGGATTAACACCAAATAGAGCTGATGCAATGAGTCATATGGGAGTTGCTCGTGATCTAAAAGCCCTTTGCCTTTTGAAGAAGATACCATTTCAATGGAGTCTTCCTGAAATCTCTTCTTTTCATGTAGACAATACTCAAAATACAATTAAAGTTACTGTTAAAGATACTGATAAGTGTCATCAATATTATGGATTAACAATCTCTGATATAATTGTTGCTCCCTCTCCTAGCTGGCTTCAAAACAGGTTAAAGGCAATTGGAATTTCCCCAAAAAATAATGTGGTAGATATAACTAATTATGTTTTACATGATTTAGGACAACCTTTACATGCTTTTGATGCTGGAAAAATAAATAAAGAAATCATTGTAAAAACATGTTCAAATAAAACACCTTTTACAACTCTTGATCAAACAAAAAGAACCTTACATTCGGATGATCTTATGATTTGTGATGCAGAAAACCCTCTTTGTATTGCTGGGATTTTCGGTGGATTAGAATCTGGTGTTGATGAAAACACAACCTCTATTTTTTTAGAAAGTGCATACTTTAATCCTATAACTACACGCAAGTCAGCAAAGCGTCATTCATTGAATACAGATGCATCTTTTCGCTTTGAACGAGGTGTAGATCCTGAAATTGGTATAATTGCGCTTAAACGTGCAGCAACTTTAATCAAACAACTTGCTGGAGGGCAAATTTCAAGCGAAATACAAGATTTTTCTGAACCTCTTGTTGAAGAAAGTCAAATATTCTTGAACTTTGAAACTTTGAAGAGAACTATTGGTCAATCGATTGACCAAAAAGATCTAAATACTATTTTAAATGCTTTAGAGGTACGCATAAATAATGTTTCTGATTTGGGTATTGAAATGACTGTGCCACGATATCGTGTTGATGTTAAACGACCTGCAGATATAATTGAAGAAATTCTTCGTGTATATGGTTTTAATAATCTTGATGAAAAACCACTTCAATATGAGTCCAAACCTAACTATAACTGGAAAAGCCAACATAAGCTTGAATCAGCTATTGCAGATCGGTTAACAGGTTTTGGTTTTATAGAAATACTAAATAATTCACTGGGTTCTCCTGGACATAAAGCAGATTTTAATGATCCGGTAACTCTGAAAAATCCATTAAGTGCAGATTTATCTCAAATGAGACAATCTTTAGTTCATAAATCTCTTGAAGTAATCGCATTTAATATCAATCGCCAAAATAAAGACTTAAAGCTTTTTGAATTCGGTTCTATTTATGGAAAAAGAAATGAAACTTTTATTGAAGCAAAAAGACTAAATATTTCACTAGTAGGTAATGTGTTTAGTGCTAATTGGAATATAAATAATGATCCTGATCCTTTTTTTTATTTTAAAGGATTGATAAGTGATTTATTTGAAACATTAGGTATTAAAAATATTGGATTTATAGTAACAGAGCATCCTTTATTTAATGAGGCTTTTGAACTTATCTTCAAAAAAAAATCTTTTGGCTTTTTTGGTTTAGTTTCAGATGCACTAAAAGAAGGATTCGGAATTAAGCAAGAAGTTTATATGGCAGATCTTAATTGGGATGCCATAACAAAAAGTGCTTTCTCGAAAAGTGTTTTATTTGAACAAATTGATAAATTTCCTGCCATGCGTCGTGATTTTGCACTCTTAATAGATGAATTTGTTGAGTTTGAACATATTAAAAAGTCAGCAATGCAAATAGAGCGAAAGATATTAAAAGAAGTGAGTCTATTTGACGTATATGAGGGTAAAAATCTTCCAAATGGAAAAAAATCTTATGGAATTAGTTTCATGTTTCAAGACAAAACAAAAACTCTTACTGACATTCAAGTAGACAAGGTTATGGAAAAATTGAAAAAGAATTTTGAAAAAGAATTTAAAGCAGAATTACGTTAATATTTTTTCATGTACTATGTTTCAAAATCAATACTATCATATATTTTCAGGATCATCTATTGAAGTACTTGCACTTAAAGACTCCTTAGACCAAATAAATATTAAACCTATTATAAAAGATCAAGGAGAATCTGCTCGTTTAGCTGGTTTTGGAGTTATTACTCCACTTTTACAAGAAGTTTACGTACATAAAGATGAATTTGAAAAAGCAAAAATTCTTATGAATCAACTTTTTTAGTCCACAATCTTTTTTTTTTACTATTTTGCAAATTAATTTTAATTAAAATAATAAGTATAAACTACCGTCTTTAATACTTTATTGTTTTTTAAAAAAACCTGAACATGAATACAAGTTTTGAAACACTAGACTATATCGTTTTTGCCTTATATGCAATTGTAATTCTGGGGGTTGGACTATGGGTTTCTAGAGAGAAAAAAGGACAAACTAAAAGTGCAGAAGATTATTTCTTAGCAAGCAAATCACTTCCTTGGTGGGCTATAGGAGCCTCTTTGATTGCTGCCAACATATCTGCTGAACAATTTATTGGAATGTCCGGATCCGGATTTGCTGTAGGCTTAGCAATTGCAACCTATGAATGGATGGCTGCTTTAACACTAATTATTGTTGGTAAATTTTTCTTGCCGATTTTTATTAAAAAAGGGTTATATACTATTCCAGAGTTTGTTGAAAAACGTTTTTCAAGCCAGCTAAAAACAATATTAGCAGTATTTTGGATTGGTCTGTATGTATTTGTAAACTTGGCGTCAGTAATGTACTTAGGTGGTTTAGCTCTTCACACAATCTTAGGAATTGACATGTTAACAGGAGTTATTGGTTTGGCAGCTTTTGCTGCTGCTTATTCTCTTTACGGAGGTCTATCTGCAGTAGCATGGACAGATATCATTCAAGTGGTTGTTCTTGTCTTAGGGGGATTAATAACAACTTATTTAGCACTGGATACTGTTTCTGGAGGTGAAGGGTTTTTAGAAGGATTAATAACAATTTACAATGCTGTTCCTGAAAAATTTGATATGATTTTAGAACGCTCTAATCCTGAGTTTATGAATCTTCCAGGAATTGGAGTTTTAATTGGTGGAATGTGGATAGCTAATTTATATTATTGGGGTTTTAATCAATATATTATTCAACGTACACTTGCAGCTAAGTCATTAAAAGAATCTCAAAAAGGAATATTGTTTGCTGCTGGATTAAAAATGATTATGCCCCTCATTGTTGTAATCCCTGGAATCGCTGCCTATGTAATAGTAAATGATCCATTATTATTAAGCTCTCTAGGAGATTCGGGAATGAACAACATACCATCTTCTGGTGCAGCTGACAAAGCATACCCATGGCTAATGCAGTTTTTACCAACAGGTCTTAAGGGAATTGCTATAGCTGCTTTAGCTGCTGCAATCGTTTCTTCTTTAGCGTCAATGTTAAATTCTACTGCTACTATTTTTACAATGGACATCTACAAACAGCTTATTAACAAAAATGCTAATGATAGACAAACTGTTAACGTGGGTCGTATTTCTGCGTTAATTGCATTAGTTATTGCCACAATAATGGCGCCTCTTTTAGGAGGAATTGATCAAGCATTTCAATTTATTCAAGAATATACAGGAATAGTGAGTCCTGGAATCTTAGCAGTATTTGTATTAGGGTTATTTTGGAAAAAAACATCTAATAAAGGAGCTATATTTGGAGCGCTGGTTTCAATTCCTATTGCCTTATTCTTCAAGATTGGTCCAAAAGGCTGGATGGCAAACTCTGGTTTTGAAGGGATCTTTCCTACGCTTCCATTTTTAGACCAAATGGGTATTACGGCACTTTTATCAATGCTAATAATTGCTATTGTTAGTTTACGAGAAAACAAGTATAAAAATGACTTAAAAGCAATAGAACTTGAAAAAGGAATTTTTAAAACTTCTTCTAGTTTTAACATCGGTGCATTTGCATTGATGATTATGTTGGCTGTACTTTATTCTTTTTTCTGGTAAAGAATCATCAAAGAGATGACTTATTTAAACTTAAAAATAAAAATTAAACTATCATCTTTTGCCTCAAATATTTAATATTGGGATCAGTCATGTATTCATCAAAACTAGAATGACGATCAATCCCTCCTTTAGGTGTAAGTTCTAAAATTCGTGTTCCCAAAGTTTGTGCAAAAGCATGGTCACTGGTGCTAAACAGGAATGTGCCTTTAAAATTATTTAATGAATTATTAAAAGCTGTTATTGATTCTAAATCTAAATGATTAGTAGGTTCATTTAATAATAAAACATTTGAACGCTCCATCATCATTTTAGAAAGCATACAGCGTACTTTTTCACCACCAGAAAGAATATTTGACATTTTAAGTGCCTCATCCCCACTAAAAAGCATTTTACCCAAAAAGCCTCGTATAAATACTTCTTCACGCTCCTCTTCAGTTTTTGCGTATTGACGTAACCAATCTACCAATGAAGTAGGTTTATCAAAAAAAGAATCATGATCTACAGGTAAATAAGCTTGAGAAGTAGTTATTCCCCATTCAAAAGTTCCACTACTGGCTTTAGTCAGTCCCATTAAAATATTATAAAAGGCATTAATTGCTCTTGTATCTTTAGCATAAACAATAACTTTATCTCCTTTAGATAAATTAAAATGTAGATTAGAAAACAAAATTTCTCCATTAACAGTTGCATTAAGATTTTCAATATTCAAAATCTGATTTCCAGCTTCACGTTCTTGTTCAAATATAAGAGCAGGATAGCGCCGACTAGAAGGCTTAATTTCTTCAATATCTAATTTTTCAATCATTTTTTTTCTTGAAGTAGCCTGTTTTGATTTAGCCACATTTGCAGAAAAACGAGAAATAAATTCCTTTAATTCTTTTTTCTTTTCTTCAGATTTTTTGTTTTGTTGAGTACGTTGCCTTAATGCTAATTGACTTGATTCATACCAAAAGGTATAATTGCCTGAAAAATGGATTATTTTACCAAAGTCAATATCAGAAATATGAGTGCAAACAGAATCTAAAAAATGACGGTCATGAGAAACGATAATAACTGTATTTTCATAATTAGCTAAAAAATTTTCTAGCCACATAATTGTATCGTAGTCTAGGTCATTTGTGGGCTCATCCATTATTAAAACATCTGGGTTTCCAAATAAAGCTTGTGCAAGAAGCACACGAACTTTTTGTTTTCCATCCAATTCACTCATTAACAAATAATGTAAATTTTCTGGGATTTCAAGATTTGAAAGAAGAGATGCAGCTTCACTATCTGAATTCCATCCATCCATCTCTTCAAATTCTATTTGTAAAGCACCTACTCTCTCGCCATCTAAATCAGAAAAAATTTCTTTTGCATATAGAATATCCATTTCATGTTTAACTTGAAACAATGCTTCATTGCCTCTTATAACTGTTTCTAAAACAGAAAAATCATCACAAGCATTGTGGTTTTGTTCTAAAACAGAAAGACGTTTTCCTGATTCTAAATGAACACTTCCTGAGTTAGAATCTTGTTTGCCAGAAATAATATTTAAAAAAGTTGATTTTCCTGCTCCATTAGCACCAATTATTCCATAACAATTACCTAAAGAAAAACTTACGTTGACCTCATCAAATAAGATTCGTTTTCCAAACTGAACTGATAAATTAGAGACAGATAACATAGGATATGATTTTTTGTGGTGCAAACTTACGCAAAACCATGATAGTTCACATATTTTTTTTAATGGCTGCCTAAGATTTTATATCCTAATTCTAAAACACTATTTTTGATTTTATGTTACAAAAACTGTTATTAGGTTTAAGTCTTAATATTATTTTCTTTTCTTGTGATTCTAAACCCAAAGATAAAGTTGGGATATTTTTAGGTGGTCAGATTATAAATCCGTCTTCTCGCTCTGTAACATTATATCAAGGAAATCAAAATATAGAAACTATAGGGTTAAATGATCAATTAGGTTTTCAAAAAAGATTTGACTCTTTGGAAAGTGGAATATACAAACTAGAACATTTGCCAGAATACCAAACAATACTATTGGAGAAAGCTGATAGTATATGGGTTAGAATCAATGCAGCTGCTTTTGACGAATCCATTTTTTATTCTGGAAATGGTGCTTCCAAAAATAATTTTTTGATGGAGTTGGTGTTAAAACAAGAATTAGAAAATCGTTTTTTATCTAATAAATTTTCTAAAAAGAGTGAATTATTTAATGAAATTTTAGATTCACTTTTATTCGAGAAAAAACAACTTTGGATTCAAATGGATTCAATAATAAAGCTATCTCCTATTGCTCAAAAAGTTACCCAAGCGGCATATATTTATCATTATGCAAATATTCGAGAACGTTATGCTTTGTTAAGAGGAATACAATGGAATAAAAAGGAGAGTGAATTCTTTTTTAGATATCGTAAGTTTTTAAATTTCTCTGACAATGATTTAGCTTTTTTTGACCCATATATTAATTATATCTTAAACTTTATAAGTAATGAAGCTTTAAAATATAATCAATCATATTTTAAAGAAAAAAAAACATCTGATTTTAATATTCGTAGATTAAAGGAATTAGATGAAAAAATATCTGGAAACTTATTACGGAATAATTTAGCGAGAGCAATAGCTTTTGAAGAAATTCTTACTTTTAAAAACCATGACCAACATGATCTTTTCTTACAATATTATTCTACAGTAAACAGTTCTCCTGCTTATCTATCTGAAGTTTTAACCTTACACTCTGATATTAATAAGATGGGACCAAAGAAACAACTTCCTGAAATAAAATTACAAAATGTAACACGAGATATAGTGAGTAGTAATAGTTTGGCAAATGGAAAAACCACAATAATATATTTTTGGTCTCAAACACAAATGAATCATTATAAGAATACATTAGAAAGAGTGAGAGTATTTCAGAAAGAGTATCCTCAATTACGATTTGTTGGAATTTGTATACAACCTTTTAACTTAATGGTTAAGCAGGTTCAAAAAATGATGGGAATTAATATTGAAGACCAATTTGCCATTATTGATTTTGAAAAAGCAAGTAAAACTTGGGTTTTAACCTTATTAAATAAAAGTATTGTAATAAACAATAAGGGTCAAATCATTAATGGTTTTGAAAATTTTTCGAACAATAATATTGAGTTGTTGCTTAAGAAACTCCAATGAGCTAATTTCCTTTTTTATAGTCAGCTAAAAACTTAGCCAATCCAATATCAGTTAGAGGATGATTTAATAAGCCTTTAATTACAGACAAAGGACCTGTCATAACATCGGCTCCTATTTTAGCACAATCAATTATATGCATGGCGTGGCGAACAGAAGCTGCTAAGATTTCTGTTTCATATGCATAATTATCATAAATATCACGTATTTCCTTAATCAAATTCAGACCGTCTGTTGATACATCATCCAATCTACCAATAAAAGGTGAAACATAAGTAGCTCCTGCTTTAGCTGCTAATAAGGCTTGACCCGCAGAAAAAACTAAAGTACAATTTGTTTTAATACCTTCATCAGAAAAATATTTTAAAGCTTTAACTCCTTCTTCAATCATAGGAATTTTAACTACAATCTGAGGATGTAAATTAGCTAATGCTATACCCTCTTTGATCATTCCATTAAAATCGACTGAAATCACTTCTGCAGAGACATCACCTTCAACAACATTACAAATATCTATATAATGTTGAATAATATTTTTTTCACCAGTAATTCCTTCTTTAGCCATTAGAGATGGATTAGTCGTCACTCCATCTAAAACACCTAGTGTTTGGGCTTCTATAATTTGATCTAGATTAGCGGTATCGATAAAAAATTTCATTTTGTTAAAATTAAAGTTTATAATGATTCATAATCAGCTTTTCAAATATACGGCTAGGAAGTATACTTTTGATTCCTTTTGACAGTTTTTGAATAAATGGTCCATATTGATAGTGAACTTTGGGGTTTGATTCTGTTAGAATACTTGCTATTGCATCTGCAATTTCTTGTGGAGAATTTCCTTTATTCACATGAGAATCAATCATATCCAGACT
>CAJWAE010000058.1 GCA_913020075.1 uncultured Flavobacteriaceae bacterium | reverse complement strand
TTAGTCTTAATAAATAGAAAATATTTTCTATTTATTAAGACTAATATCTTTTACTATATTCCGGTTTTTGTTCTAAATTCAAATATATTAAATTACTATGAATCAATCTGTTAAATTTTTCAAACCTATTAAGAAAAAAAATCCGATTAGTGATGACAAAACACCCTGGTGGTTTGGACTTCATATTAAGGATTTAATAAGGCCCATTTCCATTAAACGGATTTCTCTCTTTTACACAGTCCTTCTTTTTGGTTTTTTACTATCGGGATTTTACTATACGTGGGAGAATTATCTAAGAGAACCCACTGGAGAAGAATTTGTCGACAGAATAGTTGAAGCTGCAGGTGGGATGGATGCATGGAATCTTATAAAGCAAGGAAGTTTTACAAGGACTCATAATATTTATGATGAAGGAAGCGAGCTACTAAAAACCAGTAAGGAAACTTTTTATTTTAAAAATTCTGAACAAGGATTTAAACTTCAAGTGAAATCTATTGGATCTGATAATAGTGTTGTTTGGTTAGGAAAGGATAATGAAGGATATTGGGCTTCTAGAGACAATTTAATGGTCGATCCAGAAGAAACTGCTCATGAAGAAGGAATGATGTGTGACGGAAAATTTTGTGTTCCTTTATGTGCTTCTACAATGGCATTTTTTAGATTTTCGATGCCCTTTAAATTAAAAGACAAAGGTGTTATTGCTAGTTTGGGATATACAGAATTAAATTTAATCGACGTTAATAATTTAGACACTACTGATAAAAAACCAACTCTCCTGGATATCTCATATGAGCCTAAAATTGGAAAGGATCATTGGCGATTTTATGTAGATTCAAAGGATAAATTGATACACAAAATGGAGTATTATAATAAATCTGATATTGGAGAAATACGACCTGAAGAAATATATTGGACAGATCATAAGACAGTTGATGGAATAACCATAAGTCACAGGTGGATAAGGTATTGGCCAAATGGAAAAATAATGGATGAATATTTGTATTCAGATATAAATTTTAAAAAAGAAATCAACGATACTTTTTTTGACAGATCTGAATCTAATGATTTAGTTATAAATTAATACATATCTTTAAAGAGGATAGTAGAACGAATTCTTAAGCAGAAAAATTTTGTTTTACAAAACTTTCGATGGCTTTAATAGCTTTCGCATTTTTATCATAATGAATAATAGACTGTCCTTTCAAATCAGCAGCCATAATTTTTTCATCAAATGGAATAGTAATAGCAATGGGAAGCTTTATTTTTTTACAATAGTCTTTTATGGCAATTTCCTCTTCTAAATTCCTCACTTTATTTGCGATTGCTTCAACATTCAAAATACCTAATTCCCTAGCCATGTCAGCAAAACGAGAAGCTGCCTGCAGAGATCGATAATAAGGCTCTACAACCGTAAAAATCTTATCTACACTTTTTGAGGTTCCTCTTTTCATATGTTCTAAAGACGCCTCAGTATCTAAAACCATGAAATCTACCTCTTCGTATAAAAGGGCAGAACTTAACAGCTCTCGCACAACAGTATGAGAGCCACACATGCATCCAGTGCCCGCCTTTTCGGGTTTTCCCACCATAAGAAGTGAAATGTTCCCAGGGGCTTTTTGCCCATATGTTTTAAGTATATCAGAAAACGACATCTTCAATTGAAACTTCCATTTCCCATCTTGAGTTTCAATACGTTCAATTATATCCGTACTTAAAGAGGGCGCTAAATCCTTTTCTTTGGGAATACCTAAAACAACAGATAGATTAGGATTGGGATCCCCATCTATCGCTAAAACCGATTTACCTGAATTGACTAAAGCGTGGCACAATATGCCACTTATTGTGGTTTTACCAACCCCACCTTTTCCTGCTATTGCAATTTTCATATACTATTAAATTTTATAAATCACTATTCTTAAGTTCATTAAAATCTTCACTTCCATTAAGATAAGCCATGGTTTTTTCAGCTTCTTTTTCATCAATTATACTCATAGCAAGACCTACATGTACTAAAACATAATCTCCTTCCTTAGCCTCTGGTACTAAGCCAAGGTTTATTTTTTTTATAATTCCATTAAAAGAAACTTTCCCAACCTTAAATACATAGTCTTCAGAATTATTAATTGATTCAATTTTACCTGGTATTGCTAGACACATTGTGTTTGATTTTTAATTATAATTATAAAGAGTATTGGATTTTTGGACTTCACCTTTATATATTAAGTTAGGCAATATCATTGCCTCGTATTCCATAAATCCTTTTTTAGTAAACATGGGTATTACGTGAGTCCATAATCTGGCTTTAAAGGCCTCTTCGCTTCTAGTTTCATTAAGAACTTGTTCTTTAGTCATCCAAAAGGTTATACTAAGCCAAATATTTTTTGAAGTATTTAAATATTGATCTTCAAAAACTTCTTTTTTTAATTTCCCCATGCTTTTATTTATAAGGATCCATTTATGAATTCGCTTTATCATTTTGAGCATATACTTTCTTCGCTTTGAATATATTATTGGATAAGCCCTTTGTAATTCCAAGATGTCAAGAAAATAAAATGAATATGCACTTAATAAATAATAATAATTTGCTAGATGATTATCAAAATCAATAAAATATTGAATTTGATTTTGTTTATTGAGCAAGGGACTTAATTTTTCCCCCAACTGAGAGTCAATTTCAATAACAATTGCTTTTTTACTATAAAAATGATAGGCTAGATTACCAATACTAATTCCTACATCATTAGCAATTGTCTGAAGCCTAACATTTACAATCCCTTTTTCATTAAAAAGCTTGATTGCAGAATCAATAATATTTTGTCTTGTTTTAGTCATTTGATTTTAATGATTTCCTGCGATTCCTAATCTAATAATAAACAGTAAGTTAATACTTTTTCCGGGAGCATAAAATTTCGTGATGTTACCTGGAAGTCCTCTGAATAAATGATGTTGATATTTTTTGTCAAAAACATTGTCAATAGAGAAAACTAACTTTGATACTGGAAAATTATTAATCATATTGTTAAGGTTTAAACCAGCCTTTAAATTAAGTAAAGAGTAGGAGTCTGTTTCTCTTTCTGTTAAAGCAATTCGATCTTGTTTACTCATAATAACTCCTTCTAAAGCTCCAAAATAACGATTGGTATTATCTCTTATACGAAGTCCAATTAAATTCTGATCTGCGGGCATAAAAGAGAGGTATTTATCCATGTTTTCGTCCTTGCCCCTAATATATGACCCGGTCCAAAATACACTGGAGAAATCGCCGATTCTATATATAAAACTATACTCAAGCCCTTTGATTTTAGCCTTTCCTACATTTTGATTTTGAATTGCAGGAGTGCCTTGAAAATCTACATTTACAGGAACAAATAGATTTGACAAAGAATTTTGATAATAGTTAACGTTAAAAGATAATCTTTCTTTTTGACTGCCATATCCTATTTCGTAGAATATACCCTTTTCAGATTTCAAATCAGGATTAGGCAGAACACCATCTGCAAAATTATATTTTGAGAAAAGATCGGGTCCTCTAAAAGAATTCGCAACATTTAATGTAATGTTTGACCTATCGGTAAGAAGGTATTTTAATCCTATATTTCCCGTTAATGAATTATTTTTAGAACTGGTGTTATTGCTGTTGTATAAATTAGCAATTTCAGCGATAAAAAACGGATTGTCTTCTATTTTAGTTTTAATATTATCAAATCTTAAGGCTAATAAAACTGTTGTTTTTGTACTTAGAGTAAGTTCTTCTACTGCAAACATCCCAATAGAATTTGAATAGCTGTCTGGTTGAATTTTCCCTGCCGGGGGAGAAACTTGATTGACTTGAACTCCTTTTGGATTAAAAATATTAATAACAAGATTTCTGTATGTTCCTATTCTATGTTCTTTTAAATAATCCAATCCAAAGGTTAATTTTGAATTCCCTTTTTGTTTTAAAGAAACAAATCCCCTTGCACCCCCAAAATTCACATCTACATCTAAATTGGGATGTATTATTTTATTAATATTTGTTGTTTCTTTAAAATATACATTTGTTATCATGTCTATATGAAGTCTTTGCGTTTTAGAATAGACATTTAAGCCAATACTTTCTATTCTTTCAGAAACTTGATCTGCGCGATATCCAAAATTGATTGCTTTTTGTTCGTCAGGAGAAAATAAACGAATTCTTTTTGGAGGTCCTGGAGCACCTAGCCCTCCGGGAAATCCCATATCATCATTTTTAAAATATTTCCCACTAATTTCAATACGATGGTTTTGTTTTGGAGAATACCCGATATTCCAATCTAAATATTCCGATTTAAACTGGCTATTGGGAATTTCTCCAGCAGGAGTATTTGTGTTGTCAGCATTTCGTATTCCTGCACCGATTAAAAAATCAAAACCATTCCCTCGACCCTCTACTTCAAGTCTTTCTCTCCGATGATTATTAACAGACTGGTAACCGGAGTACGAGCTTAAACCAAGTTTAAAATCCTTGTTGTATCCTGACTTACCTTTTCTAGTGATTATATTGATTAGTCCTCCAACTGCATCACTTCCCCAAAATGCAGAGGCAGGACCTTTAATAACTTCTATTCTTTCGATTTGAAAAGGATCTATAAGCGTGTAGGTTCTAATTCTACCCCCTACAAATGAATTTCCGTCAATTAATATAGGAGCTCTTTCACGAGATAACCCACGTATGACAGGAGTATTAGCAAGTCCTCCATCACTTTGAATGGCTATTCCAGGAATATATTTTAATGCATCAGCAGGAGTAGTGGCCTGGGATTCTTCTATCTCAATTTTAGATAATATTGAGACATTAACAGGGAGGTTTTGTAGTTTTGAGCGAGACCGTAATATAGTTACTTCTACTTCTTTTATTTGAATTGTATCTATAACCTGCTCACTATTTGTCTGAGAATATAGTATTGTGCTAAAAAACCCTAAACTTAAAAAAATGAGTACTTTTCCCATAATTATTTTAATTATAGAATTATTTTCTAAAGTAGAAAATAATTTCTAATTCTTAGGGTCTCTGATTTCTATAGATTTAACAAATTCTTGGAAGCTGTTCTCCAACTAGCATATTAATTATTCTTTTCCCACCAATCGCACTTGAAAGAACAACTTGCTTTGGGTGGTGTTCGACTATTTCTCCTATTATAGCAGTATTTTTACAGTGTTTAATTTGTTTAATTTGCTCAACAAATGCCTCTGCTATTTCAGCACTAATTATGGCAATAAAAACTCCTTCATTTGCAACATATAAAGGATCGAGTCCTAATAATTCACAGGCGGCATCAACTTGATCATCAATAGGAATGTTTTTTTGATTGATCTCAATTCCATAGTTTGAATCTCTAGCGATTTCATTTAAAACGGTTGCCACCCCACCTCTAGTTGGATCTCTAAGAAGGTGAATGTCATTGCCAAACGTATCTAATAAGGTACTTACGATATCATTTAAATTCTTTGTGTCGCTTTGAATAGTTGTTTCAAACTCAAGACCTTCTCTAATAGACATTATTGCAATCCCATGAGATGCAATATTGTCATTAACAATAATTTTATCACCCACCTTTATGTTGAGGATATCTAATTTAGCCAGTGGGTGTAGTTTTCCAATTCCTGAAGTATTTATAAAAATTTTATCTCCTTTCCCTTTTTCCACAACTTTGGTATCACC
Source organism: uncultured Flavobacteriaceae bacterium (assembly GCA_913020075.1). GTDB lineage: Bacteria > Bacteroidota > Bacteroidia > Flavobacteriales > Flavobacteriaceae > MS024-2A. The sequence continues at coordinate 5,064 of CAJWAE010000058.1, read as the reverse complement.
AGTCACTATTTGTACTCCAGCTTTTTCAGAAGCAAATTTAATCGCTACTAAAATTTTCCAAAATTCAGTCATAGTAAGTCCTTCTTCTATGATAAAGCTCAAAGACAAGTATTGTGGAATGGCACCACACATAGCGAGATCATTTACTGTTCCATTAACAGCCAATTCACCAATATTACTATTCGGAAAGAAGAGAGGGGAAATAACAAAACTATCAGTGGTAAACGCAGATTCATTTGAAAGGTTTAATACTGCACCATCACTGCGTTTATCTAAATACTTGTTTTTAAAAAGATTAAATACTCCGGAATCTAAAAGCCTATTGGTAAGCAGCCCTCCACTTCCATGACCTAAGGTAATAATTTCAAAATCCAATTTGGGCATTGGACATGAAAGTGAAATCTTCTGATTTTTTCCTTTCATATAGTTGAATTTACCTCGCTTGTTTGAAAAGCACTAAAATGATAATATGCAGCACAAGCTCCTTCAGAGCTGACCATAGGTGCTCCTAGAGGACTTTCAGGGGTGCATTTTTTTCCAAATTGACTACATTCTTTTGGTTTTTTAATTCCTTTAAGAACTAAACCTGAAATACAATCACTATTTTCTGGAGCTTTAGTTATATTTATTTTGAACTTTAAATTGGCGTCAAATTTTTTAAACTCTGGTCTTAGTTCAAAGCCACTCTTTTCAATTGTTCCTATCCCTCTCCATTCTCTGTTTTTGACTTGAAATATTTTGGTTAGTAATTCTTGTGCTTTTCGGTTTCCTTTGGGTTTGACCACTCTTTTATATTCGTTTTGTAAAATTGATTTCCCTTCCTCTAATTGTTGAACCGTAATTAAAATACCTTGTAATAGATCTACCGGTTCAAAACCTGTAACTACTATGGGGATCTTATATTTTTTAACTAAAGGATAATATTCTTCAAGGCCCATTATTGTACATACATGGCCTGCGGCTAAAAAAGCATTCACTCTACATTCTTTATCATTAATAACTGCTTCCATTGCTGGAGGCACTAAAACGTGAGAGGTTAATATTGAGAAATTAGAGAGCCCTAAGCTTTGTGCTTGATAAACTGAAAGTGCATTGGCAGGTGCTGTAGTTTCAAAACCTACAGCAAAAAAAACCACTTCTTTTTCGGGTTGTTCTAAAGCTAGTTTAACTGCTTCTAGAGGAGAGTATAATATACGAATATCCGCACCATTTGCTTTTGCTTGTAATAAGCTTTTTTTAGATCCTGGAACCCGAAGCATATCTCCGAAAGAACACAGGATAACGTCCATTTCTTCAGCTAGATAAACCGCTTTGTCTATTAGGTTAATTGGAGTAACACATACCGGACATCCTGGTCCGTGAATCATTTGAATTTTTTTTGGTAATAAATCAAGAATGCCATTTTTCACCAAACTATGAGTCTGTCCTCCACAAACCTCCATTATATTCCAGTTTTTTGTGGTGGTCTTCTCAATTTGAGAAATAATTTTTTTAACTAAGATGGGATCCCGAAATTCAGATAAAAACTTCATAATTAACTGTTTTTTATGTGGTAGTATATCAATTGACCAAAAGAGATGTTTTCATCATTTGGAGAGAGCTCTTTATGAAAGTAAAGTTTGAATTTTTTTTTAAGATTAAAAATGATTAAATCCATAAGTAAACGGTTTTGAAAAACTCCACCACTAAAGGCAATACTTTTAATTTGTAATTCATCAGCAACAGAATTTATAAGTGTAGTAAGTGAGAAAAAAAATTTAGCTGCTATGAATTGTTTTTTCTTCCCAATAATAATATCATCAATGATTGCAGACATTAAATCTTGAGTTGAAACACCATGAATATACGATTTTTTATTAAAATAAGATTCTTCCATATACATCTGGTTTTCGTCAAAATAATCTTGTGCAATACCTTCCAAGATTAAGGCTGCTTCTCCTTCAAAAGTTTGTGTATCTATTAGATCTAAAAGTGAGGCTACTGCGTCGATAATTCGACCCATACTAGATGTTTTTATATTGTTTTTATTACTGATTTTTTTATTGTAGAGGTTTAATTCCATAGAGGTGAATTTGCTGTTTAATAAGGCCTCAGCTTTTTTTAAATTGGAACAGCAAGAAAGGGCTGATATGGATGGGTTTTTAGCCATTTTATCACCTAAAATAGTTTCAAAATATGAAAAGTGTAAGACTCTTTTGAAATTCAAATTAGCAAAAACAAAAAACTCCCCACCCCACATTTCTCCATCATCACCATATCCATGACCATCCCAGATTACACCTAAAACACTTTTTTTTTTGTTGTGCAGTCTGTTTTCTCCCAACACTGCTGAAAAATGAGCTAAGTGGTGTTGGACTTTATAGAAAGGAACATCAAGTTTTTTAGCTAATTTTTCACCGTAGTGGGTTGAATGATAATTGGGATGTAAATCAGACAAAATAATATTTGGCTCACAATCAAACAATTCTTTTACATGAGTTATTGTTGAAATATAATTGGTTAAGTTATCAAAGTTATTTAGGTCTCCAAGGAATTGACTGATAAATGTTGTGTCCCTATGCTTTAGGCAAAATGTACTTTTAATTGACGCTCCTGTTGTTAAAAATGTATGTTTTGATAAGTTTAGTCCTTTACTGAAATAACCTGGAGAAAGACCTCTAGATCTTCTTAAAATGATTCTTTGGCTTTGTTGGGTGTATTTTATGACACTATCATCTTGAGGGACTGCTATATCTAAGGTGTTGGTTAATATAAAGTCATATACCCCTAAAAGTTCATTTATTGCTGAACGATCTTTAAATATAATGGATGAATTGTTAAGGTTTCCACTTGTTGCAATAATGGGATGATTAAATTTATTAAGCAGTAAGTAAAAAAGAGCAGTATTTGGAAGCATAACGCCAATTTGTTTTAGATTGGGAGCGATGATTTTTTTTGTTATTTGGTTAAATTTTTTTTTTGGTTTCACTAGCACTATTGGTGCAGCCAAACTCTTCAAGCTTTTTTCTTCCTCTAATGAAATATCATGTTCTTGCTTAATGAAATCTATATTTGGATACATTAATGCAAACGGTTTGCTTAAACGCTTCTTTCGCTTTCTTAGTTTTAGAATAGCCTCTGGATTTGTAGAATCACAGGTTAGCAAATAGCCACCAATTCCCTTGATTGCAATTATTTTTCCTTTTAACCAATTTGATGTGACCTTTTCAATCACTTCATTAGGGTCAATTGAAATAAGGTGATTATTATGGTCATAAAGTCTTTGCTGAACACCACATTTTTCGCATGAATTGGTCTGTGAAAAATATCTTCGGTCATTTATGTTTTCATATTCTTCCTTGCATTGATAACACATTTCAAATGTTTTTAAAGATGTGTTTTCTCTGTCAAAAGGCAGTTTTTTATATATTGAAAATCTAGGCCCACATTCGGTACAGCTAGTAAAACAATAGCCATGCCGCCTATCTTCTGAGAGATTTGTTTCTGCGATGCACTTTTTGCAAACAGTAAAATCAGGCGTAATGTGTAAATTAGTTTTACGTTTTATTTTTCTGTGAATTATTTCAAAGGAATGGAAAGTTTTTTTACGAATTTTTAAAAGCTGATGATTGCTTATTACAGATAGTTTAGGAGCTTTATTTAAAATGCATTTATAAAACTCAATAGCTTTTTTTTCATCAGAATTAAATTCAATACGTAATCCATTTTTTGTGTTAGAAACCCAACCTGTTAGATCAAAAACTAAGGCACTTTGATGAACAAAAGGACGAAAACCTACCCCTTGCACTAATCCTTTAATATGAATATGCCATGTGCTTTCCAAATCCGTATATTTTTAATCTAAAATGAAATTGATTATCAATTTGAATAGCAATTCTCCCTAAGCCCTTTAAGAATATTCCCGAAATAAAAAAAGCAACCCTATAGTAGTTGGGTTTATTTTTCTGTCCGAATAGATTAATGTTTTATCCATTATGATTAATTCTCAACAAGTTAATAAAAATAGAATAGGTTATGGAAATATCTTAACTGACATGATATGCTTGAGGTATGTTTTATAGTATTATTTAGTGAAGGCATTTCAAGTAATAATATAGAAGTATAATCTTTTGGTTATCTTTTTTCTGCCGTTTATGCTTATGACTTTGGAGTACCGAATGGTCAGGCTGCAGTAACTAAAAGTGAAAATAAAATCTTTTTAAAGTTTAAATTCTAAACTTTAGCAACATCGTCATTAAGTTCTGGGATTTCTAACCCTCGTAAATAGGTTGAGCTAACTTTCTAAACGCACCTATCTCACGAAGAAGAACATTGTCAATTCAAATTTCAGTATGGTCAAAAAAGAAGTCTGCACAATCTCCTTTTGGAGGTACTTCTAAATTATTCATTTTCCATAAAACCGAAGTGTCTTGAACTTCAATATTTTGTCCTGGATTGGGAGTTATCTCAGCAATATCTTTACTCCATTTATCATGAGCATCAACATCGTAAAATCTTGTATCACTACTAACTGTAGGACATACTTTGCATTGTGGATGAATTTGTACATGTTGTTGATGTTCAACCTCTGTAAATCGATCGAGTCTTGAAAGAATTAATTTAGTAGATCCGACACACAAAGAACACAGAAACAATGCATGATTTGATTTCAGATGTCTTCTAAGACCTTGCAATGATTGTTTAAAATTTGTTGTACAATTGGCTATACCACATCCATATCCAAGAAGTTTGTCAACAATAGCCATGCTTGCAGCATCAACCATAAAATGGACTACTTGTTTACCTTGGTGCATTTTGTAACGTTTGTTGAGTTCATGTAGGTTCCATGATTTCCATGTCAATTTCGTATAGTTCGATGAAATAATAAAACGATCGATTTCTAATCGACAGATATTACATTCTTCCCGATGCATTCTGTTTTGAAAAAAACAGGCAATGCAGAGTGTATGATGATCGCATTTTCCAAACGCAAAATAAATAATTTGGTTGTCGCAAATAAGACATGATTCAGGTGGTGGTGGTAATGGTGGTAATGATAGTGATGGCAATGATAATGCTGCTGTT